>JACDGR010000264.1 GCA_013821525.1 Actinomycetota bacterium | reverse complement strand
GTCGTGATCAGCGTCTCGCACGCAACCCGGCTCAGCGGATCGCTCGTCAGGGCCGCGTCGAGGACCGCGTCCGAGATCTGGTCCGCGATCTTGTCGGGATGTCCCTCGGTGACCGACTCCGAGGTGAAGAGGAAGGTGCGCGCAGACATCTCGGAGCAGGGTACCGGAGCTAACGCGGCTCGACCGAGACGGCCAGTCGCCCCGCCTGCCGGTACGCGAGCACGCTGCGAAACGGTACGACCTGCGCGACGAACCGGGGCGAGAGGGATTGGCCCGCGAGCGCTGCCAGCGCCTCGAGCCCGGGCAGGCCGTGCTCGACGTCCAGATAGGCCCAGGCCGCGGTTCGGCGCGGCAGTCCTGGCGGCGCGAGCGGTGTCACGGCGCTCGTCAGGCGCAGGCCGGGGTCGAGCGTCACGGCGAGAATGTCACCGTGCCGGCCGTAGAGGATGTCGGCCGCGCCGAGCGGCACGTCTGCGACCGGGACGCCGTCAAGCGTCGACGGCACGGACGCGGGCGCATTCGGATCGAGGCTCCTGACGATGCGTCGTGCCGATGCCAATGTTCCACCGGTGCCGAGGAGCGTCACCGGCGGAACGGGCGTTCCCGGGCGCGCGAACAACACGCCGCCGCCCGGCGCAGCGCCTGCGACGTCAGCGAGTCTCAGCCCGAGCCCCGCCTGGAGTTGCGCGGCAAACGGCAGGGCCATCAGGTCGGCTGGACGAAACGACGCCGCCGCGATCGCGTCGGCAGGGATGCGTGCAGCGAGCGGCTGGTCGCGATCGACGCCGCCGTGCTCGCTGCGTTCGACGCGGATGCGGCCCCGGTCGCGCGTGATCGTCACGGTCGAGACGCGCCGAACATATGTGGCGTCGCCCGTGGGCTCGTGGTACCACGGTGCGCTCGCGAGCACCCGCTTCGCGTGACGCACGAGCTCGAGTGCCGCGGCGCTCCGCGAGAACATCGTCCAACCGCGGAAGCGCACGTGGGCAAGCCCCACCCGATCGAGCTGGCGATCGAGCCGCTTGCGATCGGCCGGACGCGCGAACGCGACGGCCTGCGTGCCGATCAGCGCGACCTGCGTCGCCGCGCGGGCGCCCGCGAGCGAGCGCGCAGCTGCGGCCCGAAATTCCAAGGTCGCACCTTCGGGCAGCAGACGCAGTGCGCGCGACTCTGCGGCGTCCGGCGTTCCGGAGACGAAGAGCGTCGTCGAACGAGGAGCGATGTCTGCCGCCGACGCGGCCGGCTTGCTCGACCCGCACGACGACGCGAGCAGCGCCGACGCCGCGAGCAGAAGTGCGCGCTTCACTCCGCGGTCGCGCGGCGACCCATCAGCGACGCGAGCAATTCGTCGAGCTGCATCCCCGCGAGCACTGCGCACACACCTTCCGCAATCGGCAGCTCGACGCCGATCCGCCGCGATAGCTCGCACAGGATGGGCGCGGTCGTCAGGCCCTCGACCGCCTGGCCGATCTGCGCTCGCGCCTCGTCCGGTGAAGCGCCGCGGGCGATCAGCTCGCCCGCGCGACGGTTGCGTCCTGTCGGGTGCCAGCACGTGACGATGAGGTCGCCCATCCCCGCCAGTCCCGCGAAGGTCTCGGGCTCCGCGCCACACGCTTCGCCGAGCCGCGACATCTCCGCAAGCCCGCGCGTGACGATCGCCGCCTTCGCGTTGTCACCCAGGTTCAGGCCGTCGACACCGCCCGCTGCGAGTCCGATCACGTTCTTCGCCGCACCGCACAGCTCGACTCCGATCAGATCCGGGTTCACGTAGATGCGGAAGACGAGCGAGGTGATCGCATCCTGAAGCCACAGCGCGAGCGACTCGTCTTCGCACGCGATCACCGAGGCGCCCGGCAGGCCCTCGACGACCTCCTCCGCATGGTTCGGCCCGGACAGAACTGCGACCGGGCGGTCGCGCACGAGCGTCGAGAGCCGGTCGCCGGTCGCCGGGTCGAGGCCCTTGACGAGGCTGAGGATCGGAGCGTCGCCGCGCACGTGGCCGAGCGCTTCTGCGAACGAGCTCGACGGCACCGCGAGCACGACGAACTCGACGTCCTCGTACGGCGCGTCGTCGATCGTCGCGCGCGTCGCGAGCGTTACCTCGTGTCCGCGCCCGCGCAGGAGATGTGCGAACGCGCTCCCCCACGCTCCACCGCCGACGACGATCGCCTTCACCTACGCACCCTCAACTGCGCGCTCTGAAGTCGATCGCAACGGGAATTCCCTCTAGTCCGAACCGCTCGCGCAATTGATTCTCCACCCAGTAGCCGTAGTCGCGCGTGATCAGGCCGGGGTCGTTGACCGTGATCCGGAAACGCGGGGGGCGCGACGTGACCTGTGCGCCATAGAGCATGTTCAACCGCCGCACTCCCTTGGACGGCGGCTGGCGCATCTCCTTCAGCTCGCCGAGGAACTTGTTCAGCTCCGCAGTCGGGACGCGACTGGCGTAGCGGTCGTAGAGCTCGGCGACCTTCTCGAGCAGCCGTGACACGCCGCGTCCTGTAGTCGAGGAGATCGTGATGAAGTCAGGCCGCTGGCGCAGCCGACGCTGTAGCTCGGGGCGGACGTCCTCGATCGTGATCTCGGAGATGTCCCACTTCGAGAGCACGATCAGCGTCGCCGAATGCGATTTGCGCGCCACTTCGACTGCGGTGATGTCGCCTTCGACGATGCCCTGACTCGCGTCGATCAGGACGAGCGCGACGTCCGCGCGGTCCGCCGCGTCGAGCGCCCGCAGCTCCGTGTAGTAGTCGATTCCCTGACGCTGCCTCCGCTTGCGGCGCAGGCCGGCAGTGTCGACGAGGATGAACGTGCGCCCGCCCGACTCGATCGTCGTGTCGATCGTGTCCCGCGTCGTACCCGGCACGTCGTCGACGATCGTTCGCTCGGAGCCGACGAGCTTGTTGTAGAGCGACGACTTGCCGACGTTCGGCCGGCCGAGGATCGCGACCCGGATCGCGTCGTCCGGAACATCGCGCGTCGAGGTACCCGGCAGGCGCGAGACGATCTCTGCGAGCAGGTCGCCGGTGTTGGAACCGTGCAGCGCCGAGATCGGAAACGGCTCGCCAAAGCCGAGACCGTGCAACTCGTGCACCAGCGACTCCTGCGCCGGATCGTCGATCTTGTTCGCGAGCACGAGCACGTCGCTCTTCGCGTTGCGCAGGATCTGCGCGAGTTCCTCGTCGCCGGGCGTGACGCCGATCCGCGCGTCGACGACGAACAGCACGAGATCCGCCTCGGCGATCGCGGCGCGCGCCTGCTCGGCGATCTGCCGGGTGATCGGGTGCGGGTCCGCGATGTCGACACCGCCGGTGTCGATCAGCATGAAGCGGTCGCCCTGCCATTCGCAGATCAGTTCCTTGCGATCGCGAGTCGTACCGTGCGTCTCGTGCACGACCGCCTGCCGCGTCGAGGTGAGGCGGTTGACGAGGGTCGACTTCCCGACGTTCGGGAACCCGACGATCGCGACCGTGCCGATCAGGCCCTTCGCGGGCACGGTCGACTCCTCCGGTGTCTCAAGGCTCTCGGGGGTCTCGGTGGGTTCTAGGGGCTCGCTCATACGGGTGGCACCAGTCCGGCCGGTAGGCCCTTGGCATGTGCATCGGCAAGCCAGTCGAAGAGCACGTTGATCCGGCCCTCGATCTCGACGGTTGCCTCCTTGTAGCCCTTTCCGCCCTTCGGCAGGCCTTCGAACCGCAACGGCTCGCCGAATGCAACGGCACAGCGGCCCATGTGCGACGGGCGCCAGAACTGCGTTCCGTAGATCGCAACGGGGATCACCGGCACGTTTTCCTGCAGGGCGATCATCGCTGCACCTGGCTGAGCGGGCCCCGGCCGCCCGGTCGTCATGCGGGTGCCTTCGACGAACAATCCGACAGCGTGCCCCTCCCGGGCAGCCTGTCGCATCTGGCGAACCGCGTCGCGGTCGGACTCGCCGCGGCGCACTGCGATCGTGCCGTGCCAGCGCAGGAAGCGGCCGAGGCCCGGGAAGTCGAAAGCCTCGAACTTCGCGACGAAGGCGATGTTCCGTGGCGAGACGACGCCGATGATCGGGATGTCGATCCAGTGCAGGTGGTTGATCGCGTAGACGAACCCGCCCGTTTTCGGCACGCGGTCGCGGCCGTAGGTGCGCGGGCGGGTTGCAGCCCGGGTCGGCCAGCCCATGTAGCGGCGGCCGAGCGCCCAGGCGATCCTGGGGGCGGTCACTGGGCCGCGAGCGAGCGCGACCGGATCAGCTCTTCGATCCGTCCGACCACGTCGTCGACTTCCAGGTCGGTCGTGTCGATCAGCTCCGCATCCTCGGCGGGCTGCATGCGCACGCGGTCGGACTCGTCGCGGGCGCGCAGGTCGGTGGCGAGCGCGTCGACGCCGATGTCGGGCCGTTCGCTCTGGCGCCGCCTGGCGCGAATCGCAGGATCGGCTTGGAGGTAGACCTTGATCTCGGCGCCGGGCGCGACGACCGTGCCGATGTCGCGGCCCTCGATCACGGCGTTTCCTTGCGCCGCCAACTCGCGCTGCCGTTCGCGCATCACCTCGCGCACCTCGTGGTGGCGTGCGACGACGGGAACCATCTGATCGATCCTCGCCTGGCGGATGTTCGCCGTGATGTCGGAGCCTGCGATGAAGACGCGGCCGGCCGCGTCGAAGACGACCGGGTTATCGCGTGCGAGCTCGCCGAGCCGGATTCCGTCGTCGCCGAGCGGCAGGCCCTCGCGCATCGCCAGCCAGGTCAGCGCCCGGTACATGGCGCCGGTGTCGAGGTAGCGGAAGCCCAGCCGCTCCGCGAGCCTGCGAGCGACAGTGCTCTTGCCGGCCCCTGCGGGCCCGTCGATTGCCACGATCATCTCTGCACGATCCCGTCGAGTAGGTCGAAGAAGCCGGGGAAGCTTACTGCCACGCTCTCTGCCCCTTCGATTCTCACTCCTTCCCGGGAGACGAGGCCCGCGACCGCCCCGAGCATGGCGATCCGGTGATCCCCACGAGCCTCGACCCGGCCGCCGCGCGGGCGCGTCGGCACGCCGGTGACCGAGAAGCCGTCGTCATTTGCGCGGGCGCGCCCGCCGATCGCGCGGAGGGCATCGACGACTGCTTCGATCCGGTCGGTCTCCTTGTGGCGCAGCTCACCGGCGCCGTAGACCCAGCTCTCGCCTCGGGCGCCCGAGGCG
>JACDGR010000263.1 GCA_013821525.1 Actinomycetota bacterium | reverse complement strand
CGCGCGAGCTGGTGCCGCTCCTCGCGAAGGAGCTGCGGGCGGGCGGCGAGGCCGGCGCGGTCGTCGAGGATCGCAGCGAGGGTGCAGCCGCGCTCGTCTGGATCGGTCCGCCTGACGAAGCGGTGCTCCGCAAGGCCTCGCGTGCGCACATCCCGATCGTGGCGCTGTCGGACACGGAGCTCGTCCCGTACGTGCTGCCCGCAGACGTGATCCGGGTCCCGCCCGGGCGTGGCTTCCCGGTCGCGGAGATCGCCGCAGCGCTCGCGCGCGGCTTGGGTGAGAACGGGACGTCGCTCGCTGCGCGCCTGCCCGTCCTGCGGCCCGCCGTCTGCAAGAGCCTGATCGCCCATTTCGCGAAGCGGAACGCGATCGTCTCGGCTGCGATCTTCGTTCCCGGCGTTGACATGCCCGTCCTGACGCTCAACCAGGTGCGGCTCGTCTTGCGCATCGCGCTCGCCTACGGCCAGGAGATCGACCGCAACCGTGCGGCGGAGCTGCTCGGCGTCGTCGGGGCCGGTCTCGGCTTCCGCGCGGTCGCCCGCGAGCTGCTCGACCTCGTGCCGGTCGCGGGGTGGGCGGTCAAGGGCGCCATCGCGTACTCGGGCACGAAGGCGGTCGGCGAAGCAGCCGTCCGCTACTTCGACGCGCGCGCCTGAACCCTGCGACCAGGTTCAGACCAGGTTCCAGGGTTGCGCGCGCGCCTGAACCCCTAGACCAGGTTCCAGGGTTGCGGTTTGCGAGCCGGCCGAGCTTCGCGGTGGGACGGAGCGGTTCGGTCCGTCCGGTCCAGGACCTAGGGTCTCGTGCAATCCCGAATGGAGGTGACGCCCGCATGGCCCTGACCGGACACCAGGAAGCGATGGAACTGCTGCTGATCGAGGAGGCAGACGCCTGGTTCGAGTATCTCGAGGCGACCCGCGCCCAGTCTGCGGTGCGGTACGTCGAGGTTGAGCCCTGGGCTTGGGCACGTCTTTCCCAGCGTCTACGGGCGATTCGGGCTCGTCGAGGGACGCTGCGACCGACCGCCGAAGTCGCCTAGACCCGGCGTAGACCGCTCCGACAACACGACTTGGTACCCTGCGGGAAGGCCTATGCCAAGGCTTTTCCAGCCCACCCGCGACGCGCGCCCGCTCTGGTCTAACCGGCCGGCGAGGCTGCGCGCGCGCCTTACTCAGGAGAAATCGTTTGCCACTGCCCTGGTTCCGACGCAAGAAGTCGGAGGAGCAGGCGCCGTCCGCGGCCGCCTCGGTACCACCCGCAGCTAGCGCACCGACCGTCGAGCAGCCCGCCGCCCCCGCGGCAGGCGACGACGGACAGCCCACCTCTACAGCAGCCAAGCGCCGTCGCGGGACGCGCGGCGGACGCAACCGCAAGAAGAAGCCCGCCGAGGGCTCGACGGCCGGCACCGAAAAGTCCACGTCCGAGCGGTCGGGCGCGGCGAAGCCGGCGGCTGCGAAGCCCGCCGCCGCCGATAAGCGCGGCGGCGAGCGCAAGACACGCGATCGCACCGCCACCTCCCAGGCGGCCCGCCGGCGTACCCCGCCGAAGCGCGCACCGCTGCCGAAGGCCAAGCGCGAGCTCCTGATCTCGGTCGACGCGGGCGAGAAGCGCGTCGCAGTGCTCGAGGACGACCTCGTTGCCGAGGTGTACCTGGAGCGTCCGGAGCGCCGGTCGATCGCCGGCAACATCTATCTCGGCACTGTCGACAACGTCCTCCCAGGAATGGAAGCGGCGTTTGTCGAGATCGGTCTCGAGAAGAACGGCTTCCTCTACGTCGACGAGATCGTCGGCCCGGAGCTCGAAGGCCGCAAGGGAGCGCGCAAGATCCAGGATCTGATCCAACGCGGCCAGAGCGTGCTCGTGCAGGCCGTCAAGGATCCGATGAAGACGAAGGGCGCACGCCTGACGACCGAGATCTCGCTACCCGGCAGGTTCGTCGTCTTCGTCCCGCACGGCGACGGCCTCGGCGTCTCCCGCCGGATCGAGGACGACGAGCGCAACCGTCTGAAGGCAATCCTCAAGGAGATCGCTCCGAAGCAGGGCGGCGTGATCGTGCGCACCGCGGCGGAGGGTGCCTCCGCCGAGGACATCGAGCGCGACCTCGACTTCCTCCAGCGTCTCTGGCGCTCGATCGAGGCGCAGGCGAAGGACGCGAAGGCGCCCTCGCTCGTCTACCAGGAGGCAGAGCTGCCCCTGCGGGTCGTCCGCGACCTCTTCACAGGCGACTTCGAGCGGCTGCTCGTCGACCACGACCGAACGCACAAGCGGATCGTCGGCTACCTGAAGAAGACCTCGCCGCACATGGCCGAGCGCGTGACCCGCTTCAAGGAGCGCGACTCGCTGATGGACACCTTCGGCGTCGAGCAGGAGATCAAGTCGACACTGAACCGTCGCGTCGACCTGCCCTCCGGCGGCTACCTGATCTTCGACTACGCGGAGGCGTTCACCGTCATCGACGTCAACACCGGGCGCTTCGTCGGCTCGCGTTCGAAGAACTCCGGCGCACGGCTCGAGGACACGATCACGAAGAACAACCTCGAGGCGGTCAAGGAAGTCGTGCGCCAGCTGCGCCTCCGCGACATCGGCGGGATCATCGTCATCGACTTCATCGACATGGCGAGCCCGAAGAACCGTGCAGCCGTCGAGGCCGCGCTCGGCGAAGAGCTCGAGCGCGACCGGACGAAGACCTACGTCGTCGAGATCTCTCCGCTCGGCCTCGTCGAGATGACGCGGCAGAACGTCACCGACGGTCCGCGCGAAGTGATGACCAAGAAGTGCCCGACGTGCGGCGGCGACGGGATCGTCGTCTCCGAGCACACTGCGGCCGTCGACGTCGAGCGGCGCCTGCGCACGCTCGTCACGCCCGGGTCGCGCGACAAGGCCTTCAAGGTCGAGGTCGCCGCCAAGGTGGCCGCCCTCGTCGTCGGCCCTGGCGGCTCACGGCTGCGGGAGCTCGAGGAGACCACGAAGCGGCGGTTCTTCCTCGTCGGCAAGGAGGGCGAGCATCTCGATCACTTCAAGGTGCTCGGGCAAGGCACCCTCGAGAAGGTCGCGCCGACGCTGCCGGTCGACGTCGGCCAGGAGCTCGACCTGAAGCTCGGCGAGGTCGGCCTGCACGACCCGCATGCGGGCGTTGGCAAGGTCGAGAGCATCGACGTCGTGATCGGCGATGCTGCGAAGCTCGTCGGCAAGAAGGTCAAGGTCCGGATCACGGCTGTCACCGAGGGCCTCGCGTGGGGCGAGCTGCTCTCACCGGTCGAGCAGGTGCGTGAGCCGCTGACCGCAGAGTCCGAGGCCGAGAAGCCGACCCGCGCCAAGCGCAGCACGACCAAGAAGCCGGGCGACGAGGGCATCGAGATCGAGGAGACCGACGACGCCGACGCCGACGGCGACGAGGCGGAGCCTGTCGCGGCCGAGACGGGCGCGGAGCTGGGCGAGGCTGGCGAGCCCGCTCCCGTCGTGCTCGACGAGAACGGCGAGCCGATTGTCCCGAAGAAGCGCACCCGGCGCGGCACCCGAGGCGGCCGAAACCGCAAGAAGAAGCCTGTCGAGGCAGGCGCTGGGACCGAGGACGGCGTGGCTCCGGCCGAGCTCTCTGACACGGCCGATGACAACACCGCCACGTCCGAGACCGTCGTCGAGCCGGCGCTGGAGTCGAAGCCGCCGGCGCGACCTGCAGGCCCGGTGATCCACGTGCCCGAGCGAGCGCTCGCGGGCGAAGAGGAGACCGAGGATGGGGACACTTCCGCTGCTCCGCCCAAGAAGCGGACGCGGCGTGGCTCACGCGGCGGCAAGAATCGCAAGAAGAAGCCGGTGGGCGAAGATGCCGCGAGCGTGACGGACGAGGCCGGCGTGCTCGAGGCCGATGCGCCCGAGACGGAAGCCGAGGCGATCGAATCCGCGGCGCTCGTCGAGGTCGCGGACGAGGAAGCCGCGCCTGCCCCAAAGCCCGAGCGTGCTCCCGCGAGGCCGCGGTCGAGGCCTGCCCCACAGGCTGACGCCGAGCCCGCCGGTGAGTCCGGCCCGGCCGAAGCGGCGAACGGTGCCGGTCCTGCCGAGGACGAAAACTGGGGCTACACACCGATGAGCGAGTGGGGGATCGACGAGTAGACGCTGACCTCGTGGCGCGGCCGCCCGTCCAACCTGCGTGACCGTGTGGTGATCCCCCCCGGTTTCGCTACACTTGCGACCGCTTCGCGGGCTCCTGCCCACGGGCTCCACTGGCTTATGGACTACGCAATCATCCGTGTAGGCGGCAAGCAGTATCGCGTCCGAGAGGGCGAGACGCTTGTCGTGGACCGCCTCAAGACCGACGAGGGGAAGACATTCAGCCCGGACGTCTTGCTCGGCGACAACGGCGTCAAGGTGACGGCAAAGGTGCTGTCCCACGGCCGCGGCCCGAAGCTCCTGATCGGCAAGTACAAGCGCCGGACGGGGTACAAGCGCCATACCGGTTTCCGCGCTGCGACCTCTCGGGTCGAGATCTCGCTCGGCGGCAGCTCAGGCGCCGCGGCGGCGCCGAAGCGCGCAACCGCTGAGCCGGCGGCGGCGGCGGCAACTCCCGCGGCAGCTCCTGCGGAGGATCACGTCAAGGGCATGCCGAGTGGCTACGAGGAGCTGACGGTCGCCCAGATCGTCGAGGGATCGAAGACCTGGAACCACCCGATGCTGGATGCGGCGCTCGAGTACGAGCAGGCCCACGCGGCGCGCAAGGGTGCAGTCACCGCGCTCGAGGCGGCGCTCAAAGCGAAGGAGGAGACGGACTAGATGGCGCACAAGAAGGGCCTCGGCTCCTCCAAGAACGGTCGCGACTCCAATCCGAAGTACCTCGGTGTGAAGATGTTCGACGGCCAGGTTGCAGCGGCGGGCAACATTATCGTCCGCCAGCGCGGAACCCGGTTCCGGCCCGGTGCGGGCACCCAGATCGGCCGCGACGACACGATCTTTGCGATCCGCCCCGGGGTCGTCGCGTTCCACCGCAGCGGCGAGCGCCGCACGGTAACGGTCGACGAGACCGCCGCCGCGGACTAACAGGAGCGCGGATGTTCAGCGATCGGGCCCGGATTCACGTCCAGGCCGGCAAGGGCGGCGACGGCGGCCTCAGCTTCCGGCGCGAGAAGTTCGTGCCCAAAGGCGGACCGGACGGCGGCGACGGTGGCGACGGTGGCAGCGTCGT
>JACDGR010000010.1:318-24164 GCA_013821525.1 Actinomycetota bacterium | reverse complement strand
CTCCCGAGCTGGGAGGCCACGATCGACGAGCTGCTCGAGGGCCGCGGATGAGCGCGACAGTCTCGGTGCGCGAGCTTGCTGACGCGGTCCTCTACGAGGGCCACGTGCTCTGGCCCTATCGGCGCTCGTCGCTGAAGAACCATCAGCGCTGGACGTTCGGCGGTGTCTACCCGGCTGCCTACGCGCTCGCGAGCTCCGACCGCTCCGCTGTGCAGGTCGAGTGCCTGGTCGAGGGGGCGGCGCCGGTCGTGGAGACCGAGGTGCGATTCCTGCAGGTCGTGCACCGGCAGGCGGTCGACGACGCGAACGAGCCGCTCGACGAGCTGGGCGGGTACCTGACCTGGGACGAGACGACCGAGCGAGCGGTCGAAGTGCCGGGAGTGCACGCAGCCGAAGCTGCGCAGGCGTCCGCCGAGATCGCTGCGGGCCGTGACGTCGAGCTGGTCGACGGCGGGGCGCTCGTGCGCTGCTGGGAGCGGCTCGACGGTCACGTCGACGCGTCGCTCGAGCCGCTGACACCGGATCTCCACAAGCTTTGCGTCCGGGTTGTCAACGACAGCGCCTGGGCTGCGACCGAGCGTGACGGCGCAATCAGGCGAACGCTGTTGTCCGCGCACGTGATCCTGCGGGTTGAGGCCGGCCTCTTCGTCTCGTCGACCGACCCGCAGCCGCAATTCATGGAGGCGGCGGGGCGACTGTGCAATGACGGTCTGTGGCCGGTGCTTGTCGGGGACGAGGGCGACCGAGCTTCGATGCTTGGCTCGCCGATCATCCTTTCCGACTACGCGCAGGTGGCGCCCGAGAGCCCCGGTAATTTCTTCGATAGCGGCGAGATCGACCAGATGGTCGTGCTGAATATCCTCTGCATGACCGACGACGAGAAGCGCGAGATGCGCGCGGGCGACCCGCGAGCACGTGAGATTCTTGAGCGGACCGAGGCGATGACCCCGGCCGAGATGTCCCAGCTCCACGGCGTCGTCCGGGAGCTGCGTCCGGTATGAGCGCCGAGTTCGGCATGGAGATCTGGGACGAGCTCGAGCGGCGCGGCCCAGAGAGCGTCGCGATCGCCGGCGTCGCGGTGCGACGGGGGACGCGTGTGCGAATGCACCCGGCCGATCTCCGCGACATCCTTTCCTCGACGCTCGACGCTCGACGCTCGACGCTCGACGCTCGACGCTCGACGGCCGAACGGGCGTCGTCGAGAGCATCGAAGAGCTGATGGAGGGAGGGGTTCGCGTCGCGGTCTCGCCGCACGACGATCCAGGTCGCGACCTCGGCCCCGCGCGGCCGGGCCATCGCTTCTTCTTCGCGCCCGAGGAGATCGAGCCGCTCTCGCGTGTGCTCGTCGCCGGGATCGGAAACATGTTCCTCGGCGACGACGGCTTCGGCTGCCAGGTCGCACGGCGGCTCGCCGACGAGTCGATGCCGGACGGTGTCGACGTGGTCGACTACGGCATCCGAGGGTTCGACCTGGCCTACGCGCTTGCCAGCGGCTATGAGGCGGCGGTGCTCGTCGACGCCGCGGCACGTGGGGAGTTGCCCGGGACGCTCTCCGTGATCGAGCCGGGCGAGGATCTCGACGGCGCCGACATCGACACGCATGCGATGGACCCGGTGCGGGTGCTGCGGCTGGCGCGAGAGCTCGGAGGCGTGCCTGAACGGACGCTGGTGCTCGCGTGCGAGCCGGCGCACATTGCCGACCCAGACGCCGGCGAGGACGTGCTCGTGCACCTGAGTGACGAGGTTCGCGCCGCTGTCGAGCAGGCGCTCCCGACGGTGCGCGGCCTCGTGAATGATCTGTTGAACGACCGACCGGAAGGTGGAGACCGATGAGCAAGCTGTTCGCCGTATTAGGCATCGTGTTCGTTGCAGTGCTTGTGCAACAGCGCGGCCCGCTGACGCGCTACATCAAGATCTCGAGAATGTAGATGCACAAGATTAAAGTACGCGTCGTCGAGGGGATGCTCGACGCGAACAACACGATCGCCAATGCCAACCGCGCCGACTTCGACGCGGCGGGCGTCACGGTTGTCAACCTGATGAGCGCGCCCGGTGCGGGCAAGACGACCTTGCTCGAGCGGTGATGCCATTCACTCCGGGATTACACGTGTACGAACACACGTACACGTTCTTCCGGCTCTGCTCGGCAGCCTTCGAGACATTGGTCCCACAGCGCTTGTCCGCCTGACTTTGCGCAACCCTGCTATGCACCTCGTCGAACCAGGCTCGCGCCAGGCCTGCGGCCAGCAGCCGCTCCGCAGCTGTTCAGTACTGGGCGAGCGTGCCCGTACGGCGAGCGTGCCGCAACCCAGCGTCCAGCAACGCGACCGACAGAGGCGCACCGATGCAACCGATCGTGAGCAGGATCAGCGCGTCGCCACCCCAGCCGCCGCCTCCGAAGAGCGCGTGGCGGAGACCGTCGAACGCAGGCTTCGTCGGCATCACTCGGCCGATCGCCCGCAACCATCCGGGCAGCACGCTCAGCGGGAACAGCGCACCGGAGACGAAGGTCATCGCGAAGACGCCTGCGTCTACGATCGCGCTGCCGCGCTTCAGGACGACCGTCACCGCTGCGGCTGCGATCCCCAGTGGCAGGAAGGCAAACGCCGAGAGCAACAGGAGTACGGTCGCCCCAAGCAGGTCGGTGTGCGCTGTCGGGAGATCGAGTGCGACGACTGCGATCGCGAAATACAAGGCAACGCGCACGACCGCATAGAGGAGCGGGAAAACGGCGGTGCCGAGCGCGAGCTCCGCGGTGTGTATCGGTTGCGCCGTCAGTAGCTCGAGGGTGCCGGTCAGCTGCTCCTCGCGAATCCGCGAGGCGATTTCCGCCGTCGCGGAGCCGACGATCAGCGAACCGAGCACGCCCGCGACCGCGAACGCGAAGTAGCTGGGCGCGCCGTGCAAGTCTGCGCCCGCGAGGTTGACGATCTTCGAGATGAAGAAGTAGAGCAGCAGGTCGACGACTCCCCAGACGAGATCGAAAACGAGGGCTGCGCGGTAGGAACGCGTCGTGACGAAGTCGCGCCAGGCGAGTGTCAGAGACGCACTCATACGAGACGTCCGCCCGGCAGGCGCAGCACCGAGGTGCAGCGGTGCAGGTCGTCTTCGAGATGGGTCGCCATGATCACGGTGACCTCGGGACGGCGATCGATTGCCGTCCAGAAGGCCTCGCGTCCGGCGTCGTCGAGACTGCGCGTCGGCTCGTCGAGGAGGAGCACGGAGGGAGCCGCGAGGAGTGCTCTCGCGAATGCCACTCGCTGTTGCTGGCCCGTCGACAGCCGGTCGGCGCGAGCGTCGACGAACTCGCTGATTGAAAGCTCGTCCGTAAGCGCGCTCACGGCCATTACCGCTGCATCATCACTCGATAGTCCGCGCAGACGCGCCGCAAGCAGTAGGTTCTGGCGGCCCGTTAGGCGGAGATACAGCGAGCGGTCGTGCGCCAGGGATGAGCCCACAAGCCTACGCGCCTTGATCGTCCCGGCGGCGTGGCCGCCGACGGTGATCGTTCCGTCGTCCGGTGTAAGCGTTCCGAGGATGCAGCGCAGGATCGTCGTCTTTCCGGCGCCGTTCGGTCCCGCGAGCGCGAGCCGTTCGCCCCGCGAGGCCACGAAGTCGAGGTCGCGAATCACGTCTCGGCCGGCGAACGCCCGTCTCAGACGGCGCGTCTGGACTCCGGGCGAGCCGGTCACGGCGCCGAGGGCGTCGATTCCGGCGCTGAAGTGCGTGCTTCGACCTCATCCCCTGGGGGAGCCTCGAGGATCTCCTGGAGTCGACCGAGTGCGCGGTGCAGCGCCACTTCGACCGCGTTCGTCTTCATCTCGAGCACCTCTGCGATCTGCCGTGCCTTGAGATCTGCGCCGAAGCGCAGTGCCAGCAGGTCGCGCGACCGTTCGTCAAGGCGCAGCATGGCCGCCTGCACGTCAACCCGGGCGTCGACCCGGGCGCCCTCGTCGTGATCGCCCGCGCGGTCGAGGAGCGCGTCGTCGACCGCGACCTCGTTGCCACGGCCGCGCTGATGGTCGGCGATCACCCGTGTCGCGATGCCGATCAGCCATGCAGCGGGCGGTCCGCGCCGGTGATCGTAGGTCTTCCGGTAGCGCAGGGCCCGCTCGATCGTCTCCGAGGTCACGTCTTCCGCGTCGGGGCCCGAGCCGATGCGGTACGCCACGTAGGCGTAGACGCGCCGGATTGCCTCCTCGGGAAACCGGAGGGGGTCATGCCGCATCATCGGTCGCAGGGTAGGGCCGATTGGCACCCTTTGCCAGGCCGCAGACGAAGAACATAGTGTGACCCCCGTCGAAGCCCGAGCCGAGGAGTGAGCGTTGGACGCATCCGAAAGGTCTTTCAGCCCGGCGCCCGGCGTCCTCGCCCAGCGCGTCGGCGCCGAGCTCGTCCTCGTGCATCCCGAGACGAACCAGATCTACGCGCTGAACGAGACGGGGGCGAGCCTCTGGGAGCTGCTCGCCGGCGGCGCGACCAGGGCAGCGCTCGTCGACGGGTTGGCCGAGAGGTTCGACGGAGACACGGAGGAGATCGAAACGGAGGTCCCCCGGCTGCTCGTAGAGCTGGAACTTCACGGCTTGCTAACCGGCGAATGAGCGACGACTGGGTCGTTCGGTATGACGGCAGACAGGCGACGTTCAGCGGTCGCGATGAGCGCGAGATCTCGGCCGCGATCTGGAGGCCCGCCGAACGACGGCTCTCGCTGACCCGAGAGCAGACGGGGCGCGTCCCGCTCTTCTACGCGCGTACCGTCAGCGGGGAGCTCGTGGCCTCCCCGGATCTCGGCTTGCTGCTGCGAGAGCGGGGTGAGGAGGTCGCGCCCAACCGGGAGGTGGCGGCTGCGTGGCTCGCGGGCGCTCCGATCGGGCCGCGGGAGACGCTGCTCGCCGGGGTCAGTCGTGTGCCCGCGGGCCACGTGCTGGAGCTCGCAGCCGAGGGCGAGAAGCTCGAGCGCTGGTGGACGCCGCCGGCGCCCGGCAGCATTCCTGACGGTGATGCGAGCCGCTTCGGCGAGGTGCTCGAAGCCGCTGTCGGGCGTGCAATCGAAGCGCGACACAGCAGCGTCTTTCTCTCGGGCGGGATCGACTCGGGGACAGTCGCCGCAGCGGCCGGGGTAGTCGCGCAACGTGCAGGTCTGCCGCCGCCGCTCGCGCTCTGTGTGGTCTTCCCGGGTGCAAGTGAAGAGGACGTCCAACGTCGCGTGGCGGGAGCGGCCAGGCTCGAGTTACTGGAGGGTCGCATCGAGGTCGAGGGGCTCGCCGAGCGCGCGCTTGCGCGGGCGGTCGCGTCGCTGTGGCCGACCTCGGCCGCGTGGGCGCCGATCTTTGACGACCTCGCCGAGGCGGGGCAGGCTCGCGGAGCGCAGGTGCTGCTCGACGGGCAGGGGGGCGACGAGCTGCTCGACGCGGGCTACGAGGCCGGCCGCGCGCTCGCCCTTCGGCCAGTGGCGCTCGCGCGCTGGCTCCGCGCGGAGCGCGCCTACACCGGGCGCGTGAGGCGCTCGGCGAAGATCCTCGCGCTCGACCTGCTCGGACGCACACCGCCGCGCCCCGCGCCCGCCTGGCTCGCTCCCGACCTCCGGGAATCGGTCGAGGCCCGCTTCGCCGTGCGACCGTGTGACTACGCCGGGGTGCGCGCCGCCGACGTGCTCGACGGCACGCTCGCCGCTCAGCGTGAGGAGACGTTCGATCGAGGCCGCCGGACGGGCCTCGTCCAGCACCATCCGTTGTGGGATCCCGAGGTTGTGGCCTTGCTCGACGGGCTCGATCCCTCCGCGCTCGTCTCAGACGGACACCCGAAGGCCCCGGGGCGTGCCTATCTGGCGCAGCGAGTCCCGGCGATCCCGGGGCTATGGCCCCAGCCGCGTGTCGCGAATCTTGCCGCTGCGGCCATCTCGGAGCAGCTCCGGGCCAGGTTCGAGACGCAGGGCGCGGATTTGTACACTTTGCAGGCATTTCAAATCCTTGACTCGAGTCTGACGGACGGGCTACCAAATTCGGATTTATGGCGTACAATGAGTCTTGACGCGTGGCTGAAGCGCGCGCTAGGGAGAGAGGAGAGGGGAAAAGATGACTGCGGAGACACATAAGCAGCCGTGGCAGGCGATGAGCCTGACTCACGTTGGCGATATTTCCACCGTGATGCAGATCAAGTCAGGCCCGACGAACGACCCGTCTCCGGTCCACACGGACAAGCGCGGCAACGGGCCGAAGTAAGGCTCTCATCCGGTCGGTGGCCACGCTGCCGCATCGGGCTTGGACTGTTCCCGCTCTCGCACGTCGGCGTCTCGCTGCGCCGGATCCGGTGCGCGTCGAAACATCGATTGCGACGTGGCTCGTCAATGACGGAACCGAATTGTGCGGTGCCCGCGCAGAAGGTGACGATTGGGTCTGGTCAACGGGAGGCGCGATCTTCTGCGACTCGGGCGCCGGACCGGTGGCATTCGACCCTGCAGCCGGTGACGAGTCTGAGGCGCGCGACCTCTGGATCAGGTCGGTGCTGCCGCTCCTCTTGCAGGCACGCGGCACCCAGGTGCTACATGCAAGTGCGCTTGCCGGACCTAGAGGTGTCGTTGCGATCTGCGGTCGCTCGACGGCCGGGAAGTCGACGCTCGCCGCCGCCGCCCAGTCGCCCGATCTGCGGGTCGTCGCCGATGACAGCCTCGCGTTCGCTGCAGGTGACGACAAAGCGCTCGCGCTGACGCTTCCCTACCTGGTTCGACTCCGTCCCGCGGCCTACGCGCGACTCGGCGCACTCGCGCAGAGCGCGGGGCCGGGAGGGGAGGAGCTGCCACTGGCCGGGATCATCATGATCGACCGCGACGCGCAAGCCGCTCCGGCAGAGTGGTCCCCCGTTTCGCCAACGGAAGCACTCGGCGCGCTGATGCCGCACGCGTACTGCTTCTCACTGTCGCAGAGCAAGGAACAACTCGTAGAGGCCTACGCCGAGCTCGTCGAGCGCGTTCCCGTCGTGGGGCTCAGCTTCCGCCGCGACCTGAACGAGCTCCCGGCAGTCGTCGAGGAGGTGCGTGCGTTTTGCCGGGCGAACTGACGCCGCGCGCACTCGGCCTTGGAGTGCGGCTGATCGTCTGGCGCCTGGTGCTGCCGGTCCTCCGGCGCGCCGTGCGACTCGAGCGGCTCGTTGGGGTTGCGAGACCGAGGACATGCCAACGCGATCCCTCTGTTGAGCGGTTCGCCGCACGGGCAGCCGGCCGCCTGTGGCGGGGGAGCGGCACCCCGTGCCTCGAGCGGAGCCTCGCTCTGCATCGCGAGCTCGGTCGCGCGGGCGCTCGTCCGCAACTTGTGGTCGGGCTCGACGAGTCACACCGCGGCCATGCCTGGGTGGTCGTGGATGGTGTTGCGCTACTCGAACAAGATCCGCCGGAGTCGCGGTTCACAATCCTTGTGCGTTACGACGCGGCCGGCAACCGCATCGTCGAGGCGGCCTAGCGGGGCGACCCTCGCGCACGCCGGCGAGCTGCCCGCCAGGCGCGCACCGCTGGAAGCGCTCGCGATGCGAGAAGCAGCGGCTGCATGAGGTAGGCGGCACCGAGCCCCGGGGCGCCCCGCCGAGCAAGGCTTGACCGACCACGTAGCACGCTCGCAGGCGGCACGAGCTTTCGTCCAACGAGGCGGGTACGTGCGCGCAGACCCCGTGTCTGGATGAGCCAGTCGAGGCTGAGCGCCAGCTCAGGGGCAGAGTCTGCGCGCAGAATGGCCTCGACGGACTGGGCGAGTGGCAGGTCGAGATCGTCGGCGATCCTCGCGCCATCGCTCGTCAGCCGGAGCCCTGCCCCGAAGGCGGCAACGGCGTCCAACTTTTCTGCGAGCTCGAGAGCCTGGCACCAGGTCGGCTCCGGAAGTTGGGCAACGGCGCGCGCGAGGTCGCCAATCGCCTGACCGTCCTTGATCCCGTGATGAGCCGCGTGGAGAGCGACGTGCATCGCACGAGCCGGCTC
The DNA here is from genome assembly GCA_013821525.1 of Actinomycetota bacterium. Lineage (GTDB taxonomy): Bacteria > Actinomycetota > Thermoleophilia > Gaiellales > Gaiellaceae > PALSA-600. Next base: position 16,201 of record JACDGR010000010.1, on the reverse strand, counting down.
GGTCAGGACGCGAACCGCACCGGTACCAACCGTCATCGGCTCAGTCGTCGCGGCCAGGAGGGTCCAGGTTGCAGCAGCTGGGCTGGCGACGCCCGGAAGCGTGGTGTGGAGGTCAACGGTGACGCCATCTCGCGTGCGGATCCAGGTCGCTGCGTGCGGCCGTCGACCGTACGGCAGGGCGAGCTCTGAGCCCGACGGCTCGAACCCTGCAGACCCGATGACCCGTTCGGCTGAGGACAGGTCGGCCTCCGAAACAAGCAGGTCGATGTCCACGTAGCTGCGGTCACCGTTGCCGTAGAGGAAGCGCGCGACAGAGGGACCTTTCAGCAGGATCGACCCGATTCCGGCACGTTCGAGCGCTGCGGCGAGCGAGACGGCACCTGCATCGAGGGCGAGCGTGCGCGCGGCGATCTGGAGCCGAGCGGTCGAGGGATCGAAATCCGGAGCCAACGGCCCGGTCATCGTAGTCGGCGGGGGTGGGGGCACAGGTGTCGAGGAGAAGCGGCACACTGTCCCTGACCTTGGTCTAGCTGCCTTGTCTGGACTTGTGCGCCGGATCGATCAAGGTGAGAAGGCCGTTGCTATAACGAAATGAGCCGCTCGTCGAGGGCGGCGGTCCAGGCGAAAGGTGAACCACGCGTGTCTGAAACCGTACGGAACGAACTCTCGATTCGCGACTACGTGGCGCTGCTGCGCAGGCGTAAATGGATCATTGTGATTGCGGTCGTGCTAGCGCCGGTGATCGCTTACCTCCTGTCGGCTCGCCAGCCAGCCGTGTACGATGCGACGGCAACGGTGGCGATCAAGGAAGGAAACATCGCTGCGACGGTGAGTGGGATACAGGACAACTCCTTCTATGCAGATCCGCACCGCCTCGCGCTAACGCAGATCACGCTCGCCCGGACACCGGCTGTTGCGAGCGCCGTGCTGAAGCGAGCGAAGATCAGGAACGGCGATCCGTATGCGCTGCTGGGATCGACCTCGATCACCGCCGACCCTAACTCGGACATTCTTGACTTCACCGTTCAAGACCACGACCGCGAGCGTGCAGCACTACTTGCGAACGCCTACGCGAAGCAGTACACGATCTTCCGGAGCTTTCTCGACACGCAGTCCTACCGGCAGGCGCGTAACAGCATCATCACCCGCGCGGCCGAACTGGACGCGGAGGGACGTCATGCCGCAGCAAACGCACTCAACGAGAAGGCCGTGCAGCTCCAGACCTTCACCGAGCTCGAGACGTCGAACGCTGTCGTTGCGAATCTCGCCAAAGGGGCCGCTCAAATCGCGCCGCGCCCGAGGCGCAACGCTGGCTTCGGGCTAGGGCTCGGACTGCTGCTTGGGATTGGCCTGGCGTTCCTCGCCGATGCACTCGATACACGTCTAAGAGGCCCCGACGACGTCGCACGCCGCACAGGGCTGCCGCTGCTCGCCCGTATCCCGCCACCGCCGCGGCGTCTGCAGCGGGACGAGGAGCTCGTGCTCTTCAAACAGCCCGCGAGCCCGGAAGCTGAGGCGTTCCGGGTACTGCGCACGAACATCGAGTTCACGAGCATCGAGCTGACGACGCGCCGAATCATGATCACGAGCTCGCTCGAAAAGGAGGGCAAGTCGACGACGATCTCGAACCTGGCGATCGTCGAGGCCCGCGCAGGAAAGCGGGTCGTGCTGTTGGACCTCGATCTTCGTCGCCCACGGATCGACAAGTTCTTCAAGCTCTCGGGCCAGCCGGGCCTCACGAACGTCATCCTCGGACACGCATCCCTGGACGAAGCGACCGCGCACATTGGACTTGGCGCAGACGGTGACCTCAGTCAGCAGGGGCGCAGCAACGGGTCGAGCAACGGCCGCGCCCCGATCGAGGGTGTTCTCGACGTGATCCCGTCCGGCCCAATCCCGCCTGACCCAGGCGAGTTCGTCTCGACGGCAGCGCTTACGCGTCTGCTCGATGAGCTCGGGGAGCGGTATGACCTCGTGCTGATCGACTCACCCCCGATCCTTCGTGTCGGTGACGGCCTCACGCTTGCGACGAAGGTCGATGCGCTGATCGTGGTCACGCAAGTGCAGAGTCTTCGGCGCCCGATCTTGAACGAGCTGAAGCGCGTGCTCGACAATTGCCCCACGCGCGCGCTCGGCTTCATCGTCACTGGTGCAAAGGCGGGGGACGGGTACGGGCAGGGGTACTACTACGACTACAAGCAGCGAGGTAGCCGGAAGTCATCCGAAGCCACGGTGTAGCTACGGTTTCAAATCCGGTTTGGCGCTGACTAACCTTTCAGGTGACCGAGCGGTAGACGTCCTCGTATTCTCGGACCAGCCTAGACCAGTAGAAGCGAGGAAGAGACGCAGTTCCGCCCTGCGATAGTTTCGTTCGCAACGCCGCTGAGTTCAGGAGTTGCCTCAACGAAGAGGCGAGACTCTGGACATCGAATGGGTCGACAACTAGGCCGGAAACCCCGTTCCGGACGAACTCGCCGACGCCACCCCTCGAAGTCACTAGCACGGGCACCCCGGCCCGCCATGCCTCGAGGACCACAATCCCGAACGGCTCTACGCGGGATGGAAGTACAAATGCTTCCGCGCGGCGCATCGCGTCGAACACTTCTTCTTGGCTGAGACGGCCGGGGAAGAAAACGCGTCGGGAGAGGCTCATGCTCGCCGTCTGCTGAATGAGCGACTCGCGTACCGATCCCTCTCCACCCAAGACCAATCCGACATCGGGGAACTCATCGGCTAGCGACCGAAACGCCGCGAGTAGCAGGTCGAACCCTTTATTGTGGACGACACGCCCGACGGCTAGCACGTATCGCTCAAACGGGATTGGTGAGCTCACGACGTCAGCTTGCGTGCTTTCGACTCCATTGAAAATGACCACGCCGTCAGTTTTCTTTAAGCCAAACCGGTGGCGAGCATCATCAAGTACGAATGAGGTGCACCCCGTCACACGTGCCGCTCGGCGGAGTCCACATCGGAGCGAGGCGCGCAGCGCGGTCGAGTGCGTGTAGATGTCTTGGTCATCCATGACCGTCTCGCCCTGCAACGTCACCACCAGCGGGATCCCGGCGAGCTTGCTAAGTGCTGCCGCATAGGCCCCGTTACCACTGAAGCAAAGAACGTGGAGCACATCGGGTCTGAAGTCCAGCACCGCTCGCCGAAGTCCGCGCAAAGTGTTCAAAGTCTTCGCGGGCGTCGAGAGGAGCGAGCCAATAGTCGTGCGCGGAAGGTGAAAGACGAAACGACGCACCCGGAGGCCTTCGAAATGTTCATCGATCTGCAGTCCGTCGCCGGCACTGCGGCTCGTCCAAATCTCCACTTCGTGGCCCCTAGTGACTAGATGAGAAGCGAGGCGCGCGGTGAGTACCTCAACACCGCCCACCGCAGGCGCGTACGCGCTGGGCAGCAACGCGATTCTCACTTTGAAGCCTCAGCGATCAATTGATTGCGAACGTTATAGAGGCGCTAGGGGATCTGCGTGATGCGACTCAAGGTCTCTCTGTCGCTCAAGCGGGCATGGACAGATGCGCGCCTGCGAGCTCGAATCGCCGCTCTCGCTCGGCTTGCCGCGCGGCCAAAGCCGACCAGGGTAGGCCAATCACCTCGGGCAGCCGCGACGGCGAGTCTAGGCAGCATCAGCATCAGGTGCTCAAACAAAAGCCGAGGGTCATGAACGTTCTTCCAGACCGTTAGGTATTCGTTTTGACGAACGAATGACCTCAACTGCCCGCGGGTGAAAGCCCTTTGTGAGCTGTGACCCCCGTGATGGTGGACGATCGCATCGGGTGCGTAACGGACCCGCCAGCCGCGTTTCCAAGCGCGGTACGAGAGTTCGATGTCCTCGTGGTACATCGGCCAAAAGAGCGGGTCGATGGAGCCGATCTGTTGAAGCATCTTTCGTCTGAAGAAGCTTTGGCCTCCTACCGCGAAGAAGCAGTCGGTGGGCTCATTGCTATGAGGGAGGACACGGTAGAAGAGAATTCCACGGTGCCAAGTTGCGGCGGTGCGACTGCCCTGGTCTAACCCTGATTGCTCCAAGATTCGAGGGCAGACGGCGAAGACGTCATCTCCGGCCGAGAAGCCGAGAACGCACGCGTCAACGAAGTCGGGCTCCACGACAATGTCGTTGTTCAAGAATGCTACGTACTCACCCCGCGCGGCTGCCAGCCCAAGATTTAGTCCAAAAATAAACGCATTTTCGTCAAGTTCCACGAGTCGAATATCGTCTCGCGTTTGCAGATACTCTCGGCTCCCGTCAGTCGAGGCGTTGTCGACAACGATCACCTCGTCCCGCTCGTGCGAAGCCTTGAGCAGACTATCCAAGCAGGGTGCGATGACTTCGGTCCCCTGCCAATTCAGAACAATTAGAGATGCGCGAACCACAATTCCTCCTGGGCGGATCGGTACAGACTGCTTCGGCGCCGCCTGTCGTTAAAGCTCATCACCTGTTCCCCGGGTGCTTCGTCCGGCGATTCCCCTAGCGAGCGTCCCGTAACGCTGACGTCGCTCGCGACCGATGGTGACGGATGCGGTCCCAAGGTAGATGATGGTCACGAGAAACATGCCAGGGAGTGCTTGGCTCGGTGATCGCCAGTCGAGCAATTCGACGACTGCGAGCCCCGCGAGGGCGCCTGCGGTTGCTGGGAGCGAGAGGTCTCGGAAGCCCCCGAAGGACGTCGGGAGCCAAGGAATGTGAAACTCCGACGCCACCCGTCTCGGCAGAATCAACATGTCCCACACCGTCCACGCGATGATGCTTCCCAAAACTGGCCCAATAATCCCGAACTTCCATGTGAACAGCGCCGACAAGGAGAGATTCGCAACCGCGGCCGAGACCGTTCCAACCAAGATGAGCCCTAGTCGATCCATCCCTGTTAGGAAAACAAAGCACGTGTAGCCCGGGGCGCTGATTATCGCTCCAAGGACGAATAGAACCAGCACCATGTTGGCACCGCGTGGCACCGCTCCAAGCCAGAGGTGCAGTAGTGGGCTGCCGAACGCCAATAGCAAGATGAGTGCGAGGATCAGAATAGCTCTCGTAAGAAAAATCGATTCCACGATGGCAGCACGCGTTCTTGCGTCCTCCCTCTTAGCACCAGAATGCGCGAACGTCGGGACAAGCATGTCGGTTGCTCGCAAAGAGAGCGAGCGGACTGTGGTCGATGCTCGAACCGCAACTCCATAGGCTGCGAGAGAGGTCGATCCAAGAAAGGCACTGACCACTATCACGTCGGATTGGAACGCCGCCATGGCACAGACGGCAACGAGTCCATTGCGTGAACCGGATGCTAGGAGCGAACGCGCAACCCGCATGCGAGCGTTCGTCAGCCTTATATCGATATATGAAAATTGTTTCTTGAGCGCTCTTCTGGTTACAAGTGCTCCAAAAATCGCCCCGGCGGATGTCACCATCGCAAGACCGACAATGCTCGAATAGAGAAGTACGACGACGGCTTGTGACACTCCAGTAATTATATTAAAGGCAATGGCGCGAGATGAGGCAATATCTGCACGCCCAGTCCCGAACGCAATTGTGTTATACACCGATCCACTTGCCGAGAAAATGAAGCCAAGTCCCACGAGAATGACAGCCAATCGCACGGTGTTGACCGGGACACCGTGCGTACTCACTACCGTTCCTGGAATACCCGCAATCCCAATCAGGAGGAGGGTGCCGGCGGTTCGGATCGCTAGGTAAGTTGCGCGGGCACTAGCGGCTACCGTGGATGCGCGTCCGAGGTCATTGCGGGCAAGTGCGGCGGCAAGGCTGCGAACTGTCGCGACACCAAGTCCGAGTTCAATCGCGCCGACGTAACCTGCAAGAGCTACCGACAAGGTCCAAGCGCCGAAACCTTTAGAGCCAAGGTGCCGCAGAAGAAGAGGAGTGACGACGAGTCCAATGGCCAGATTCGTAATCCACGCCGCGTATCCGATGGCTGCGTTGCGAGCAACTGCTTTGTTGCTGGCGTTCGCGCTCAGAGCCTGGCCAGACGGGGAACCGGAACCCGGCATTCCGGAATTAGCCGGCGCGGGTCGTGCCGAGAGCGTGCAGCCACACCGCGGTGTTGGAAGCGAGCATCACCAGTGCTCCGGCTCACTGTTGCACCCTTGTAAGTCGGCGCCTAATCGACGCTGCCTGGAGGCGAGAGTTGGTTTCGAGTCTCTCACGGAAGCGATACATCGAAGGGTGTTTTCGTTGAATCTCAGCCTTGGCCGAAAGTAGCGCGGTTGGGTCACGGCTTGTGCGATCAAACATACTAATCGGTGTTTGATGTTTTCGGTAGAAGAATACGGCATCCGCGGACGGTGCCCCTAAGAATCCACGCGAAGCCGCGTGCATGAAAAACTCCCAGTCGGCCCAGGTCTGAAACGAGGTGTCGAATCGAATCTGGGAAGCAAGTTTACGATCGATCATCGAAGTTGACGATATGAAGTTTTGATGCTTCAAAATATCAAGACTGAATGGAGGTGCGGGAATAAAGCGTTCGTCGTTACCAAAAAATTGTACTGATGAGTAGGAATAACTCTCATTGGATCGCGCAAGCGTCCTGAGGCAATGCTCTGCGAAGGTGGGCGACAACCTATCATCAGCATCCAAGAAAACTACCATTTCAGCTGATGCTAGATCGAGTCCTGCATTTCGAGCGGATGAGAGTCCGGAGTTTGGTTGCCAGAGATATTCAATCATGCTAAGCGATTTAACAGCCTCTTTTGTGAAGTCGGTTGATCCGTCATCAACCACGATAATCGAGCGAGGAGCGACCGTCTGAGATCGAGCACTTTCTATCGCTTCTCGAATAAAGGATCCGTGATTAAATGTAGGGATAATCACGTCATATGTCATTGTGGCAACATTCTCGATCTAGGGATTTTGCTGACCGGCGCAAAACAAGGTCCGACGCGGCCAACCCCTCGGCGCGTCGAGCGCTTCGCGGGACTCGGCGTACAGCTATGCAGATCGCCTCCGTCCTGTTCGACCCCCCGCCCGGATGCTCTCTTGAAGCGCCTTTTCGAACATGGTTGCGCGGTCGTACCAGTCTGGCGGTTTGTCATGGGGAGGAGCGACGTCGCTTGGGCGACCAAGGGTGGCGCCGACCTGTGACACAAAGGTTTCTCGTTTCACCACATGCAACCGATCTGTCAGGTCACGAAATCCGGCGACAGGTGTGGCAACAGTTGGCGTAACGATGGCAAGGCATTCGTACGCCTTGATCGGGTCTAGGCTCTCCGTGAACGGCGTAACGACGTGGGGAACTATCACGACGTCGGCATGCTGGAGGTAGCCGGGTACATCGCGATACGGTCTGCTCCCGAGCGCAACAACGTTGGGGCACGCCTCAAGTCGTGCTTTTGAACTCCCCGAAAGTGCATCAGGTCCGATCAGGGCGACCGTCAGACTTGGGAACGCATTGGCTAATTCTGTTACCAGACCAACATCCAGTCGGGCGTCATGGAGCGTTCCGACGTAAACAGCAACCGGCTGTTTGGGAAGATCCGCCGGCCGACTCCGAGGGCGCCTGAAATGATCCACGTCGACTCCATTGGGGATCAGCTGAACTGATCGCAATGCACCTCGACTGTTCGCGAGGTCAGTTGAACAGACGACTACAACTTCGGCGAGACTCAAACATAGTTGGTCAAGTCTCGTTAGGCGCTCAAGTTCTCGCTCCTGGGAATCAAACAACAACCAGTCGTCCGTCACGTCATAGAGAGAGGGCCAATCGGTAGTGCAAAGAAGTGGCGCATACGTGACGTCGTTGATCCATAGCACGGGTCGATGCAGGCCGAGGAGACGGGTTGCACACCGTACTTGAGCCACGATCATGCGATCGGCGATAGCTCCCAACTTTCGCGGCAGGGGTTTCAGCGGGCGCAGCGCGCGAAGGCGCCCGTCGGACGAGATCTTGCGAAGCCGTGGCAACGTCGGCGCGTGGCGCGACTGCAGGTCGAACATCGGATCTGCGGGAGGCTCGACGAAGAGCACGCGAAGCTCGGGATTGCGGCGGAGAAGAATGTCAGTAAAGAACTGATTTCGGCGCCACACCTCGTCCCATGGCTCGAGAGAGCAGACGATGAGTTCCTTTAGGTCTGCTGGTGGTTGCGTCATCGACGGCTCGCTTCCCGCGAGGAGAGGACTGTTTGGTACAACTCGAGAAGCTGGCGCACATGCTCTGCATTTGACAGTTCGCTGAGAGCGAGTTCTCGGCCAGCATGTGAGGCGCGGACTCGCGCTTCCTGCGTAGAAGCGATTCGCAACAACGCACCGAGTGCATCCGCGTCCCGCGGGTAGAACATAGCTGTGTCTTTCAGTCGTCCAATTGTTTCGAGATGCCCGCCCGCGGCGGAGGCGATGACGGGAATGCCTGCTGCCATCGCCTCGACAACCGTGAGGCCGAACGGCTCAGCTGGAGCGGGGGCTACGAGAATCCCCGCGCGCGCGAACTCAGCCCAGACGTCAGCCGTCCAGTCGGCGAATTCGACGCCGGCCACATGCCGGTGATTAGTCCATTCTTCGAGCTCTGAACGCTCTCTCCCATTTCCAACAACGCGCATCGTCCAACCGTCGGAAAACAACCCCGACGCGCGCCACCCGCGTAAGGCTGTGAGCGTGTCTTTCTCGGCTTCGAGCCTCTGCAAGACGAGGACGATCCGGCTCTGGGGGTTCCAGAGAAGGGGCGGCTCCGGAACGCCGTTCAAGATCACCGCCGCAGGGGCTCGCTCCATTGCTTGGGCGACGAAGTTGCTGATCGCGATCTCGGCTGACAGGCCGCGCGCGATCAACGGCGAGATGACTTTGCCGATCGTGTGTGTGCCGCGTCGTCGCGCGAAGTGGCGGGTGGCCACGACGGGTGCCCGGTGCAGGGGACGCGCCGCCAGACTCGCGATCTCTGCCACAGTCATATGCGCGTGGTAAAGCTGCGCATGCCGGAATCGCGCCAGCGAACGCAGCGCTTCGGTCGCGGTCTCCCCGGGCAGCCACGCTACCTGTTCGCGGAGCGCTTGCCGCATCCGTTCTCGGTTGCCCCCGATGACGGAGACGTCCCAACCACGCGCCGTTGACTCGAGGGCGACATCGGCCACGTAACGCTCGACGCCGGCGAACGCGGCCGTGGCTACGACGTGAACGACCGATGGCACCCGCTCAGTCCTTCGCTGTCGGCGCGGATCGAAGGGGACCCCGCGCGTAGAGGACGGCCCGCCGCGCGGCAGCCGACCGGCGCTCACCGGTCAAGACAATCGACCGAACGGCCGCGCCTGCTACAGCGCCGGCGCGATACACGAGCCATCCCGCGGATCCGTGCCATTTGCGGATGTATGTCTCTTGCGCAGCGTGAAACAGCTTCTCGCGGTGTCGCGGATCTTCGCTCGTGCCCGCGCCGGTATGTCGGGCGACGATGTCGTCGACGAGAAGCGACGTCCACCCGATCGCCAACGCTCGGCGCTGCCAGTCTGCCTCCTCTGCGTACAGGAAGAACCGCTCGTCGAACAGCCCGACGGCGTGCAGCGCCTCCCAGCGAAGCAGTAGAACTGCGCCTATTGCGAAGTCGTGCGATCGGCCGTGGACACGTCCGAGTCCGACCGCATCGAGGAGTGAGCGGGTCGGGCTGGGGAATGGCCAGAGAACGCGCTGTTCCTCGCCGTCGTCGCCGACGAGCCTCGGCGAGGCAGCACCGACACGCGCGTTCTCGGCTCGGTGGAGGCTGGCTGCAAGGTGCTCGAGTTGGTAGCCCGTCAGAACAGCGTCGGGATTGAGCAGGAGAACGTCACACGGTTCGCCCGTGAGCACGGTTCTCAATGCAATGTTCACGCCTGCGGCGAACCCGAGATTCCGTCCCGGGTCAAGGTACTGCGCGCCAGATTCTTCAGCGACCTGCCGAACTGCGGGGGAGCTCGAGTTGTCTACGACCAACGTACGAGTGCTAGGGGACAACTCGGTCAGACTAACCCCGAGCTGGGCTGCTCCGTGGTACGCAACGACAACTGCCTGTACCGCACGAGGGGTCATTCGATGTTCTCTCGCTCTCTGAGGAGGCTCCCGCAGGCCATCCCAACGAGCAAGAAGCCGAGGACCGGCGTCCCTCGCACCCAGAAGACATCCACTAGACCGTGGGTAGCGGTTGCAATCAGAACGCCGGCGGCTGCCGCCGCGACCGGGACGTTCTTCATCCTCCAGACAGCGAACGCGAGACCCACCACAAGGAGGACGAAGCTGACCGCGAGGCCGTAGCCGCCTTCGGCTGCCTGGAGGTAGAGGACCTCGTGCGGATCCAGCACTGGATCCGCCGTGATCTTCGAGTCGGCCGCGTAGTACTCCCCGACGCCGACCCCTGTGAGGGGGTGAGCGCGAATGATCTTCTTTGCATCGGTGGTCAGCTGCTCGCGGATGTAGATGGCGTACTGCGCCGGCGTGCTCTGGCCGGGCGAGATCGTTGTCACTCGCGATTGGTATGAGCCGGGGAGCAACAAGAAGGCCGCAGCGGCAGCTAGGGCGAACGGAACACCGCGACTCACGATGAACCGCAGGCCAAATCCACGTATCGCAAGGATGACCACGGCCCCGACCCCGGTTGCGAGGATCGCGCCGCGGCTCTGGGTGAGGAGCAGCCCCGGGATGAGGAACAGCAAGCACGGAAGAAAGCGGCGGAGCGCAGGCAGGGCGAGGAAGAGCAAGATCGCGTTCGCGATGAATTGTCCTACGGGGTTCTTCTGGCCGAGGCCGTGGTCGAACGGCCAGGCGATCGCGAGGGCTGTGGCCGCGATCAGGTAGGCCTTGAGCAAACCCAGGTGGAGGTTGCGCAACGCCGCGTAGGCGCCGATTGCGAGCGGTAAGAGAAAGAGCTCGAAGCGTTGGCCGGTCTTGGCGAAGTGGGCGACATCAAGTGGGTGCAACGCGAACAGGAGCACCATCACCGTGCCGTACTGGATCAGCGGCGCTGCGATCGGACGAAGCGCCCTTCGAATTGGAACCGGCCGGGCCGCAGTGCGTTCGAGAAGGATGCCGCCTCCAATCGCGACCATTAGGAGATCGCTCGAGGAAACGTTGTAACCGCCACCGCTTGCCCCCACGAGGTTCTGGACGAGTGGTAGCGTCGCGCCAAGCGCACCGATCAGGATCGCGGGCTTGGCTGTCAGCCACGCGAGGGCAGGTAGTGCAGCAAGGGCGACCCCATACAGCAGTCGGCCCTCGGTGATCTCGCGCGCAACGAGCGCCGCCGCCCCCGCCGCGAGAAGGGCGATCAGCGGCGCGTCTGGAGGGGCAAAACGTTCGCGAATCGTCTTCATGCCTGGTTTCTTCGGAACACAGGGCACGCGGCGCGAGGGTCTGGGTGCGCCATCGTTCGAAGTCTCATGAGGTGCATAGTGGCGGCTCGAACCGAGATTCGCTCTGAGCAACGCGCGCTGCGCGGAAAGGGCGAGGTTGCCGCCCTCGCGCCCATGACTGAGGCGCCGCCTCGTTAGCTCTTTAGCTGCATACAGGAAACCATCCGCTGGGCGATCATGATATTGGTGGAGCAAGAGCCGCTGACAGCGGCAGGATTCCGTGAGTGCGGAGTTTCTACAGGCGCGCCACCGCACGGCGGGCGGTTCGGCGTGAACTGCGGCGGCGGTCGCTGGCTTCACCGCGTTCGCCCGCACGCTCCTCGATGATCCAGACGCCGCCCCTGGACGCAGCACGCTCGGACTTGCGACGGCCGCGGTCCTCGACGTACCTGCGTCAGGTGACGCGACCTCCGGCCAGGTGGTCAAGGGCAGCGACTCAAGGTTGGCAGACGCCAGCATTGCCTGGGGGACTCACGCCGCGACCACTAAGAGCAGCCCGGCGGACGCCGACGAGCTCCCGCTTGCGGATTCGGCGGCATCGTTCGGGCTGAAGAAGCTGACGTGGGCGAACCTGAAAGCCACCTTAAAAGACGTACTTCGACACGCTCTACCAGCCGACAGACGCCGAACTGGCCGCTTTGGCGGGACTCACATCCGCGGGAGACAAGCTGCCGTACTTCACAGGCTCGGGCGCAGCCGCGCTCACCGACCTCACCACGTTTGCCCGAACGCTGATCGACGACTCCACTGCCGATACGGCCCGCACAACGCTCCGCGGCCTTGCTCTCAACATGAGAAACAAAGCGCTCATGCCGACTGGCGCTGTCACTGAAGCATTCCCGACGATAGTGGCGACGAGCACAAGGGTCCGACTTCCGGGTCGGTGATGGACACCCAGATTTACCTGCCCGCGGGCGCGGTCGTCTCGTCCATCTCTTACTGCTCCGTGGATGCCGGGACAGGGATGACACACCAGTATTTCTGTCTCTACAGAGCAGCGCACTTGCTCTGCTTGCACAGGCGGCGGATGACACCTCTACCGCATGGGGAGCTGGGGCGGTGAAGACCTTAAGCATGTCCAGCCCATACACCGTGCTGACGTCGGGCTTTACTACAATGGGGTTTTGTATGTCGGATCGTCCCTAACGCTCGCGGCGTCGGCCGGCCAGAACGCCTCGACGTATTCGCTCACCCCGCTATATGCGTTCCAGGCTGGCTCGGCTCTTACTGCCCCGCCTAACCCCGCAACATCACCAAGCGTCCAGGCCCAGGCTATCTACGGGTACGTCAGCTGATGCCGTCAGCGCCGGTCAGGTTGAACTGGCCTCGATTGGAAGCAAGCCCGGCTCCGGATGCAGCGCGGGCGAGCGGGCGATCCGCATCTTCAGCCTCAGTGCCGGCCGCTCGATCAGAAACCAACTGGTGACCGTCAGGAGCGCGGTGACTGGCAACCCGACGCCGATGATTTTCGCCTCGCTTGAACTGTTGGCCCGTAAGTAGATCAGGATCGCATAGTGGTAGAGATAGATCCCGTAACTCACACGGCCGACCGCGACGAGCGGACTCCAGCCCAGCACCCGGGTTAGCAGTGACGTCCCGTGGGCCGCGTGAGCGATGACGATCATCGTCGCAAGACATGCGACGTCAATGAACCCGCCAGCCACCGCCAAACCTGACACGCGCGCGAACGATAGAAAAGCCACCCCAAGGACGCCGGTAGCCGCCCACGCCATCCCTGGTGACACGAGCAACCGAGGAAGAGGGGCGCGGCGCAGCTCGAGGGCCGCGAGCCAGGCGCCGATTGCGAGCTCGTCGGTTCGTGCTGGCGTCCATGTCAGAACCCCCGAGCCTTCGATCTTGAACGCCACTAGCCGTAGAGCGACCGTGGCGACAAGGAAGGCCGGTATCCATCGGGTGAGATTGCGGCGCACCGCCCCGATCAGCAGCAGCAGCGGCCAAAGGATGTAGAACTGTTCTTCGATCGCGAGCGACCAGGTTTGGCCGAGAAAACCAAGGGCATCCGGTCGAAACGAGACCAGCCAGTTCGCGTAGTAGAACAACGCCGCTGGTGCCGCCGCGGCGATGTGCCCTCCACCTCGGGCCGCGGCGATATCCAGGACTGCAGTCCACACGATGGCGACTACGAGCGCTGGCAGCAGCCGAAGCGCCCGCCTGACATAGAACTTCGATCGGTCGATACGACCCGTTGACGAGATCTCGCGCAACAGAATCGACGTGATCAGATAGCCGCTGAGAACGAAGAAGACATCGACGCCTATGCCGCCGCCGTGCATGCCTGGCAAGTTGGCGTGCAGTCCAACGACGGCGAGAACCGCTAGAGCTCTGATGCCGTCGAGTTGGCGGACGTAGCGCACCGGACGAGTTTGCCGTATCCGCCTCGACGCCGGCTGCTCAATCGAGAGGGGTGGGGCAAGCCCCTGCTGCCCCACCCCTCTTTGGATCGGCTTCTGATCTAGGTAACTGTGAAGTTCTTGAACGTGGATGTTCCGACGTTGCCGGCGGCATCCGTCTGTGTTGCTTGTGCTGAGTACGACCCGGCTGGCAGGCCGCTACCGGGGCCGGCGGTGTAATTCGCACCCGTCCCAGTCGTGGTGAGCGTCTGCACGAGTGAGCCGCTGCCGTTAGAGCCGTTGTAGATCTTGACTGTGACTGTCGTCGTCTCGGTGGCGGTGCCACTGCACGACGGCTTGCGCGCACCGTTGACCGTGCAGGTATCGATCGTGACCACCGGAGCGGTTCGGTCGATCTTTAGAGTCGACGTAGCCGCGGTCGAAACGTTGCCGGCCGCGTCGGTTGCGGTGCAGGAGAGGTTGTGCGTCCCATCCCCGCTCACGGAGAAGGTTCCTGTCCGCGGGTTCGAGCCGGACTGCGTGACGGTGATCGCCGATCCGTTGTCGGTGCAGGCGATCGTCGATACGCCGGTGCCGGCGTCGCTTGCGGACACCGAATAGCTGATCGGGGACGGGTCGGCCGCGTTGCAGAAGCCGCCGGTGCCATGCGTACACGCTGTGGTTTGCGTGAGCGTGATGGTCGGCTTGGTTGCATCCACGACCCATGTGTAGACGGCGCTGTTGCTCTGATAGCCGCCCTGGTCGAGGTAGACCGAGAAAGTGTGTGAGCCATCGGCAAGGCCCGTGTAGGTCTTCGGGCTCGTACACGGATTGGTGACGACGCCGTCGAGCGTGCAGACGTAATGTCCGTTGTAGGGCGCCTGCGCCTTGAAATCGACATCCGAGAACGTGAACGTCGCCGTTGTCGAGTTCGTCGGATTGGCCGTTGGGCTGACCGTCAGCGTCGGCGCGTGATTCGTGGTCGGGAACTCAAGCAGGCACGCGCCCGAGCACGTGTTCGTGAACGAGAAGGCCGCGTTGTCGGCGCCACGGAGGCTCTGGACAGCCGAATGAGTGCCGGCCTTGGCGTAGTGGAACGCCCCGGAGGCAACGAGCACCGCAACGAACAAAGCCGACATCGCGACAACGACGACGCTGCCAGCCCCGAACGGCCGCGTCCTCTGCGGCTCGACCTTCCCGGTCATCTGCTCGAGGAACTCAGGCCGCGGCTGCGGCTTCCCGTCCCTCAAATGATCCTCAATCGACCTTCTAAAGCCAAACTTCATCGTCGCTCCCCCTCCGGATCGGTCACGTTTCAACTACTACCGGGATCGGAGGCCAAAAACTTACATGTGAGATCGACGAATTTTCGGCGCGATGGCATCCGACCCAGACCAGCCGTGGACAACGGTGCATGAGTGCAAACCGCGCTTCTGAGGATTGCTATGCCGAATTGCGTTGCCGGTGGGCCGCCCCCTGTCTCGTAGCCACGGAGGATCGGGCGAGTGATTTTGGGCGTCCCCGAGATTTGCGTGTAAGGCCGCGTCTGGCGTTACCTTCGACGGTGCGTAGCCACGGAAACTTCCCCCACCGGCGAAGGTTGTCGAGTTCGGATCGGCGCCCGGGGACCAAGTTGCAACCCTTGCCGACGCTGGCTACGAGGCGACATCCGTCGATCTCGGTGAGGCCGAGGATCAGTGGGGGTCAGGAGAGGAAGGCTACTTTCGGAACCTTCTCGAAACGGCCGGAGTACAGAACGTGCAGTGGAATCTTGAGGAGATTCCGTTCCCCCTCGCGGATCGGACGTACGACGCCGCGGTTCTCACCGAGGTAATCGAGCACCTACGTGAGTACCCGGCCCGATCTCTGGCCGAAATTTTCCGAATCCTTCGGCCTGGCGGCAGGCTGTACATGACTACTCCGAACTCGGCTTACGTGATCAGACGGTTGCAGCTGCTGTCGGGCCGTACTGTCCATACTCGCCTGCCTGATTGGATTGACGGTCTACCGCATGCGCGCCACGCTCGGGAATGCACGTTTGCCGAAGCACGCGCACTTCTCGAACACGTCGGTTTCCGGGTCGTGCACGAGGAAAGCTGAGCGGCCCCCGTTTGTCGGTCCAGCCGTTATGAGAGTCGGGCTGTTTTCCTTTCGGGTTGTCTGTTCAGGCTAGCGGCGTAGATGGCCGGGGGCTTCCAGCCGAGGCTGCTGTGTGG
>JACDGR010000010.1:0-308 GCA_013821525.1 Actinomycetota bacterium | reverse complement strand
CTACAGCTGCAAAGACCTGCTCACCCTCGAACGCCACGGCGCCCGCACACCCCACAACCTCCGGGCACGCATCGCCACCCGGCTCCTCGCACTCGCCGCCTGCATCACCCTCAACCACCAACTCGGACGACCCAGCCGCGCAATCGCCGACTACACCGCCTAACCCCGTGGCATCAACCGTCTAGCGGCGTAGATGGCCGGGGGCTTCCAGCCGAGGCTGCTGTGTGGCCGCTTGTGGTTGTAGATCTGTCTCCAATCTTCAATTACGGTTCTCGCCTCGAGCAGGGAGTCGAAGGCCTCGACGGAGA
>JACDGR010000262.1:3294-5207 GCA_013821525.1 Actinomycetota bacterium | reverse complement strand
ACCTCGGTGTTACGCGCGTCGTCGGCGTCGAGCCGGAGGCCGGCAACGACTGGCAGCAGTCCGTCGCGCGAGGCGAGCGCGTCACGATCGACGTGCCGCGGACGATCGCCGACGGCCTGCAGACGAACGCGCCGGGGAAGCTGACGTGGGAGGTGGGATCGCGGCTCGTCGACGAGATCGTCACCGTCACCGACGCGCAGATCATCGAGGCGATGCGGTTTGCGTTCGAGCGGTTGAAGCTCGTGGTCGAGCCGAGCGGGGCCGTCGGGATCGCGGCGCTGCAGCAGGGGCTCGTCTCAGGTCGTCGGATCGGCGTGATCCTCAGCGGTGGCAACGTCGGCGCCGCTCGGTTCGGCGAGTTGCTCGCGTGACTCTCGGACGTTCTGCGCGATGCGCGCGCGCTCGTAGCTGAGCTGAAACAGCTCGACGACCTCGTCGTCGAGATCGTGCGATACCCAGCCTTCGACCGCGAACCGATGGGGCTCCGCGCGGCCCGTCTCGATCAGCATCTCGCGGATCTTCCGGGTGAACGGCAGATCCGCCCACATGTTCTCGGGATCGCTGTCGTGCAGATGGCCCAGCTCGCGCTTGCCGAGCCGGAACTCGCTCCCGCCGAAGCGGTGAGGGTGGACGCTGACACCCTCCCACGCGCAGATCTGCTGGCGAATGCGGTCGCGGATATCCTTCACCGATGCCGTTCTATCAACGCCTCGGCGATCTGCCCAGGAAGCGCCACATCGTTCACCGCGACAACGGTGTGCTGCTCACCGAAGAGGTGATGGGATTCGAGGGCTTCTCGGGCCTCGAGTCGATCCTCTACCACCTCCAGTCGCCCTGCCGCGTCATCTCCTGCGGCGCCTTCGAGCCGATCAGGCGTGAGGAGTGGGTGCCGGAAGCGCACGCCCATCGCCATCTGAAGACGTGGGATGTCGCTCCGGGCGGCGACGCCGTGACCGGACGGCAGCTCCTGATGTGGAACGGCGACGTCGAGATCTCGCTCGCACGACCGACCGAGGAGATGGACTACTTCTTCCGCAACGGCGAGGGCGACGAGGTGATCTTCGTCCACGAAGGAGCCGGCACCCTCGAGACGGTCTTCGGCGACCTTCCCTACAAGCCCGGCGACTACGTCGTCGTGCCGCGCGGGACGACCTACCGCTTCAGGCCGGAAGGCGAGCAGCGGTACCTCGTCTTCGAGACGCCCGGGCTGATCACGATCCCGAAGCGCTACCGCAACGAGCACGGGCAGCTGATGGAGCACGCGCCGTTCTATCACCGCGACATACACGCGCCGACCGAGCTGCACACGCATCGAGACCGTGGCGAGCACGTCGTCAAGGTGCGTGTGCGCGACGGCTACCAGACCTACGTGATCGACTACCACCCGTTCGACGTGATCGGATGGGACGGCTACGTCTACCCCTGGACGTTCTCGATTCACGACTTCGAGCCGATCACCGGCCGCATCCACATGCCGCCGCCGTCGCACCAGACGTTCGCCGGCCCGAACTTCGTCATCTGCTCGTTCTGTCCGCGCAGGCTCGACTTCGACCCGGAAGCGATCCCGATTCCGTACCACCACTCGAATCTCCAGAGCGAGGAGATGATCTATTACGTCGACGGCAACTTCTCCTCGCGCAAGGGCATCGAGGTCGGCTCCGTCACGTTGCACCCGACGGGCTTGCCGCACGGGCCGCAGCCTGGCCTCGCGGAGAAGTCGCTCGGCATGACCGAGACGCACGAGTACGCAGTCATGTGCGACACGTTCAACCCGCTGAGGCTGACGAAGCTCGCCGCGGGCATGGACGACGGCAAGTACATGTTCTCGTGGGCCGAGGATCCTTCGGATTCCGACACCCCCGACAACGACCCGGCCGGCCTCACCTCGCACTTCTAGAGCTGGGGGTGAAGCT
>JACDGR010000262.1:0-3284 GCA_013821525.1 Actinomycetota bacterium | reverse complement strand
GCGCCCGACCTGGCTGACCTGCTTGATCCAGGCCATCCCCACGAGCACTCCATTCATCGATCAACCATCTCGCGGGTGAAGCTTGTCCTCGACTGGGACGGCACCGTCACGGTGCGCGACTCCCTCGTAGCCGCGGTCACGGAGCTCGGCGACCCGTCCGTGTACGACCGTGAATTCGAGAGCTATGGCGAGGCGCTGGCCGCCGAGGTCGGGACGATCCGCTCGACCCCCGAGCAGCTGGCGGCGTGGGCGGTCGGGAACGTCGAGATCCGGCCGGGGTTCCACGAGCTCGTCGAGCGCTACAGCCCGATCATCGTCTCGAGCGGGCTGCCACAACTGATCCTGCCGGTGCTGGAGCGGGAGAGGGTGGCGCTCGAGGTGCGCTCGAACGACGCCCTACCGAGCGTCGAGGGATGGCGCGTCATCTTCCGGCACGAAGGCGTCTGCCACGTTTGCGGGGACCGGTGCAAGCGCAGGTCGCTCCCGAACGACCATCCGATCGTCTTCGTCGGTGACGGCTGGTCAGACCGCTGCGCGTCGCTCGCGTGCGAGCGCGTCTTCGCACGCACGGGGCTCGCGGCCTATCTCGACGAGCAGGGCGTGCCGTACGAGCGCTACGAGTCGTTCCACGATGTCGCTGCTGCGCTTTCCTGAGCCGTACGACTTTGCGCTGTCGACCGGACGCTTCCGCGCGTTCGGAACCGACCTCGCCAACCGGCTCGAGGGCGACGTGCTCCACCGAGCGGTCGCCGGTCGTGAGGTCCGGATCCAGGCGCGTCCGGGCGGCGTCGATGTCGAGCCGCTCGACGACGAGACCCGCCCGGTGATCGAGCAGCTGCTCGGTTCCCCGTTCGAGCTGACGTCCTTCTACGCCTGGGCTGCGACCGATTCCGTCCTTGCACCGCTCGTCACGTTGCTGCGGGGCTATCGCCCGCCTCTGCAGCCCGATCCGTTCGAAGCGCTGATCAGCTCGATCACCGCGCAACAGGTCTCGCTCTTCTCCGCGGTTGCGATCCGCAACCGGTTCGTCGAGCGGTTCGGCGAGCGCGTCGGCCGGGCCTGGGCGTTCCCGACGCGCGAACGGATCGCCTCGGCGAGCGAGGACGAGATCTTCGCGGTCGGCTTCACGCGCCGTAAGGCGGAGTACGCGATCGGGCTCGCGCGCAGTCACCTCGATCTGGCCGCGCTTGCCGAGCTCGAGGACGACGAGGTGCGCGCGCAAGTCACCGCGCTGCGTGGACTCGGTCCGTGGACGGCCGAGTGGTTCCTCGCACGCCACCTCGCGCGCCCGCGGGCGTGGCCCGCCGGCGACCTGGTGCTGCGCAAGGCAGCCCGCGATCTCTACGGTGTCGAGGTGACCGAGCTCGGCGCACGCCTCGACCCGTTCCAGAACCTGTCGGCTCATTACCTGATGACGGGTGTGCTGACGCGCCCATGACGATCCGGCGTGCCACAGAGGCCGACGAGGCGGTTCTCCGCGAGCTCTGGCAGGAGTTCGAGCAGGAGGTCCCGTTCCCGCACGGCGAGCCCGAGACGTGGGACGAGGAATGGAAGGACATCCGCGACGACCTTGCCGGCGGCGGCGTTTTCGTCGCCGAGGATGAGGCGGGCGCTGTCGCAGTCGCGCGCGTCGAGGCGCCGAGTCACGGCCGAGCGCACCTGCATCTCGTCTACGTGCGACCACGCGCGCGACGTCAAGGCGTCGCGAAGGCGCTGCTGCGTGAGTGCGTCGCGGACGCACGCGAGCGGGGGGCTGCCACCGTCACACTGGAGGTGCTGTCGACGAACGCGAGCGCGGTCGCCGTCTGGCGTCGGCTCGGCTTCGCGGACGCGTGGCTCGGCATGGCAACCGGCCTCGACTCGCTGGGCAGCCGGCTCGACGAGCAGGAGCTCGCCGAGAGCCTTGCGGCGACCCATGTCCAGGCCGATGACACTGTTTCTGTCGAGCGGGCGGTCGCGCAGTTCGTCCCGCGGCTCGAAGCGCCCGATGTGCGGACGAACGGCAGCTGGATCCGTGTGGCCGACCCCGTGCTCGACCGAGACCGCGAGGCACACGGACGATTCGCGCGCGAGCTCTCCGAGCGGCTCGGCGCGGTCACCGTTGCGCTGGCACTGGAAGGGGCCGTCGTTCGCTTCCGTCTCTACGAACGCGGCCGCATGGTCGACGAGTACCTCTCCGTGCCGAACTACTACGGCGCGCTACCGAAGGGCGACGAGCTCGCTCTCGCCGCGAACCCCACGCTCGTCGCGCGTCTGACCGGCGCTGACCGTGATGAAGTACGGCGGGTTGCGCGGACCGCGGACTCACCGACCGACCTGCCGCCCGCCGCCGAGCTGTACGCCGCGATCGCACGGCTGATGGGGCTCGAAGCGTGAGGCTGATCGACGCGGCACGGTGCCCGTACTGCGCGCGCGTGCGAATCGCACTGGCGGAGAAGGGCGTCGAGTACGAGACCGTCGAGATCGATCTCGGTAACCGCCCTGCCTGGGTCTATGAGCTGAACGGGCCAGGACGTGTGCCGATTCTCGAGGGCGACTTCGTCCTGCCCGAGTCCGAGGTGATCATGGAGTACCTGGAGGAGTGGCATCCGAGACCGGCGCTGCTGCCGACGGATGCGGTCGAGCGCGCTCGGGCGCGGCTGCTCGTCAAGCGCTTTGACGACAACCTCGGCTCCGACTACTACGCCCTTCGCCGCGGCGACGCGAATGAGCTCGACAAAAAGCTTGATGCCCTCGAGGTCGGGCAGAGCCTGTTCGCGGACATCGCGTACGTGCCGTGGGTTCTCCGCGCCCGCGACCTGCTCCGAGTCGACCTGCCTGACCGCGTGTCCGACTGGCTCGTCGCCCTCGAGGAGCGCCCTTCGGTCGCCGCAGAGGCGGACGTCGTGCGGAGACTGTGAGCGAGATCGACCTGGACGAGTTGCGTGGTCGGCTCGGCGAGGTCGCGATCCTCGACGTCCGCGCGCCTGCGGAGTACGACGGGTCGCTCGGCAAGCCCTGCGACCCACGACAGGGTCACATCCCGGGGGCGCGCAACGTGGACATCTACCGGCTGATGAACCTCGACCCGGCCGAGATCGAGCTCGCAGCGGGAATCACGCCCGGTGGCGAAATCGTCGCGTACTGCCACAGTGGATCGCGCTCTGCGATCGCAACGCAGATGCTGCGTGCGCTCGGCTACGACGCACGCAACTACGTCGGCTCGTGGCACGAATGGTCGCGACACGACGCCCTGCCGGTCGAGAGCTAGACCGTATGGAGTGCCCGGCGCCTCGCTCGTAAGT
>JACDGR010000009.1 GCA_013821525.1 Actinomycetota bacterium | reverse complement strand
CGACCTCCGCCCGACGAACCCAATTGCGCAACGTCTCAGAACTCGGTCCGAACTTCTCCGCGATCGAGATGATCGCAGCCCACTGCGAGGCGTACTCGTGCTGATGCTCGAACACCATCCGCACCGCACGCTCACGAAGCTCCTGCGGGTACCTCCGTGAAGTATCTGACATGGCCCCATCCTCTCAAGGGTCGGAGCCTGCAACTTTCCCGGAGCGGTTCATGTCGGCCGTGGCCCTTCCGATTGGGGCAGGGCGCACTGGTAGCGGCCAATCATGCTGGTGCTGCGCGCCGCCGAGCA
Organism: Actinomycetota bacterium; assembly: GCA_013821525.1. Classification (GTDB taxonomy): domain Bacteria; phylum Actinomycetota; class Thermoleophilia; order Gaiellales; family Gaiellaceae; genus PALSA-600. Next base: position 23,972 of record JACDGR010000009.1, on the reverse strand, counting down.
AGCGGCCGAAGTGTTGACATGCCAGAGACCCGTTAGCCACATACCTACGCGGCCGTAGCCACGGGTCGTCGCCGATCCGCTACGAGCGGGACCTCTATCGTGTACGCATGGCGCAGAAGCCTCACCTCTCCCGGCAGACCGTCGAGAAGATGCGCCGGCGCGAAGCGAGCGTCGGTCTTGAGAGCGACGACGATGCAGCGCAGTGGCTCGATCGGAACGACTCACCACCGCCGACAAACGCTCCGAAGTCCCTCGGGAAGAACAAGCTGTTGCACCAGTGGGCGCAACCGGCAGCGTTGAACCGGCGCGACGAGAGCTGACGCCTTGCGATCCGAAGCGACGACCGCAAGCACGTGCGGATCCCGATGGGTGTCCGCACCGACGATGTAGTCAAGCTCATCTGCAAGCATCCCGACCGATCCTCCGTCCATAGGTCCGGCGCTGTCCGAGGGGTCGGGCGGGGTCGGGATGGAGCGCCGTAGTGCGATTAGGCTTGGCTTGTGCTTCGGCTCGCTGTTGTCGTTGTTGCCTCCGTCGTCATGGTTGGTTCGCGCGGGGGTTCGACGGATGGCACCCTTTTTGTGATCGGCTCGCGCTCGGCGCCTCATCCCGAGACCCGGGTGTGGGCGGTGGAGCACGGAGAGGCGCGGCTCGTCTCGCGAGCGCCGTTCGAGAAGGCGGCGCTCGCCTCGGGGGGAAAGCTGCTGGCGATCGTGACCGGAAGGGGCCTAGCCGAGAGGAATCGCCTACGCGTTGACGTCCTCGCGACGAACGGGTCCGGGCAGCGAACCGTGGTACGTGCAGGGTGCCTCGCGAAGCAGTGCCCGCTCGACTTTGCGTGGTCCCCCGACGGGAGCCGATTGGCGGTGGTCCTGGTTGCCGCCGGATCGGCTCGCGTGCGGATCTACTCGGCGGCTGGCGCACTGCTCGGTGACGTGACCCCACCGACAGTTTCTGGGCCGGCGCTCTATGAGCGTGTTGACTGGTCGCCAGATGGGCGCTGGATCGGTGTGTTGCAGGAAGTGGGCACGGCCGGTACGAGGTTCTGCTGCAAGTACGACTACCTCCTGCTGAGACCGGGCGGCGGCGTGGCGAAGGTGCTGTTCGACATTGCCGATGCGATCCATGACACGCCTGTCGTTTCTTGGGCTCCGAACGGGAAGCACGTCGCGCTTACGACTGAAGGCGCAGCAGCAACGGCCGCCCGTAACGCACTAATCACATTCGACGGCTCACTCGCTCCATGACCCCTAGCTCGATTCCGATTCTCACGCTACATCGGCGACCCGAGCAAGTCGCTTTAGCTGAGGCCAGAGGCACGTGCCCTGCGCTACAGACGCGCGTGAAGACCCTCGGTTCACGAGAACCACTGGCAGTGAATTAACTGCTGAATGGAGCCATTCCGAGGATCCGCCTCCCCATAGGCGGTGTTGAAAGCCATAAGAGACCCCGTTGCTAGGGCGGGATACAAAAAAAGGTCATTTGTAGGTGCTTCGCGTGAATGCCCCCGACAAGAATCGAACTTGTGCACGCGGTTTAGGAAAACGCTGAGCAATTCTCGGCGGCGCTCGGTGAAGCTAGTAAATCGGACTTATGCAGCTACTTCTGCGGTTGAAGCCGCGCGGCGACCTCGGCGGTGCTCGGTGGGCCTTGTTGCCCCAGGCGTTGCCCCAAGTAGCCGGTCAAACCCGTCTGCGGTCGGAAGATCAGAGGGGACGAGATGCACGTAACGCTCAAGCGTGAAGCTCGGCGAGTGATGGCCCAGCCACTTCTGCACCTGGGGAGCACTTGCGCCCAGGCCGCCCTTCTCTCGCGCTCGAAAGAGCCAGCTCGCGCACGTGTGTCGGCACGTGTGAAAAGTCGCCCACTTCAGCCCGGCGGCATCCGCAACCGGGCGAAACACTCGATGGGCTGCGCTGTAGTCGAGCGGTTTGCCGTCAGAGTTGAGGAAGAGGTGGGTCGCCTTCGCGGCGCTTCCTCGATGCGCTCGCAGTTGCTTGCGCACCAACGGGGATACGGGGACTGACCTCTCGCCGTATTTGCTCTTCGGCTTGTCGGTCGTCCCTTTGTAAGTGCGGCGCCTAATGCGAACGCTCGTGAGACCGTCCTCGAAGTCACCCCACGTTAGCGCGAGCGCCTCTCCGATCCTGCAACCGGTCTGCAACAGGAAGAGGGTTAGAAGACGTGTTTGCTTGACGTGGTGAAGCTCGGCAGCAGTCAGCCCCTTTACTTTCGCCGCGCGGTCGAAAGAGGTGAGTAGCGTCACGATCTCAGCTTGTGTGAGCGCCCGAGCATCGTCCTCTCGCGCTCCCGTTCCCATGGCTGCCGCGACTTTGACGCCTGCGAATGGGTTGAATCGAATGTGGCGGCGCTGGTGCGCAGTCGCCAAGCAGAGGCGAAGCGGGAGGATCAAATTGCGGATAGTTCGCGGCGTGAGGCCCTTGCGCTTTAGCACCTCTGCGTAAGCCTCTAGGTCAGTCGCTTCAAGTTCGCTGACCTTCAGCCCTCGGAAATGTTCTCCGAACTCGTTTCGCGCAAGCGCCGCTTCATAGTCCTTTCTCGTCTGCTCCTTTAAGCCGCGCGAAGTTCGACCAGCGTAGGTCTTGACCCATTCGCGCGCATACGTCACGAATGGCGTTTGCGAGTTCGGACGAAACTCGCCGCGGGCAACGTCGGCACGAAGCGAAGCCTTGACGTTCCGCGCCTCCTGAAGCGTCTCCGCGAATCGTTTGACTTGCCTCCCTCGGTTGTCGCGCTCGATGACTACGTAGCGATTCTCCCGCTTGTAGATACCGGCGACCCTGGTCTTTTCAAGCTTCCTCGAATCCGCCATCCCTATCGTGTCCTTTCGCCGCGCGCGAAAGCTTCAAGCTGCGAACGCTTGTATCGGTTGCTCCGTCCGACCTTGAACGGGCGTAGCGTCCTCGCCGTGTTGAGGTCGTAGAGGCGCTGTTTCGAGACCTTCAGGAACGCCGCTGCTTCGGGGGTCGTAAGCCACTCGTCCGAATCTTCGCTTGACCGGGCATCGTTGATCTGCGCGAGCACACGCTCGGTGATCTGCTGGACGAGCTGCTCGATCAGGTCAGCAGGTAGGTCGATCGCAAGGCCCGACAGCGCGAATCCGACCTGCCGACTGACAGCGTCCAGGCGACGGACGACGTGGGTGCCGACAGTGTGTTCGAGCTGAGGCGGGCTCGGCTCGGCGATCCGGTCTCGCCGCGCCTGGTCTGCGCGAATGTAGGCGTCGTAGATCCCGGTCAGCGAGACACGAATTGATTCTTCTTCAAGCAGGTCGAAGCCGTCGTCGGTGTCCTCGGAGTCCCCCACGCCTCGCGCGATTCTAGTCGGGAATATCGGACTTCGAAAGCGCCAGGGGCGCGCGCTCCGAGGCTAGTCCGCCTTCAGGGCTTTGATCGCAGCGCTTAGACGCTCGCGCTCGGCAGTGAGGGCCGCCTTCCGCTCGTCGTATTGGCGACGTTTCTCGGGAGATGGGTTTCCTTTGAGCCGCTCCCGGACGGAGCTGAGCTTGTTCTGAACGGTGTAGCGCTGAGCCTTCAAGGCTTCGATTTCGAGATTCTCGTTGGTCATGCGCAGATCCTACGAAAGTGATGAGGCCGGGGGCGAGCCGAATGCCTAGGTCACTTTCCCGTTCCCGGCCTCGTGACGAACCTAGCCGGTTGGTTGCGGTTCGACTAGTGGCTGTAACGGCCATGCCGCTAAAGCCAGAAACGCGGTGTGCGCGTGGCGGCGGGCGTATGACCGTCGAGTGGAAAACGCACGGGTCAGAGAGTTCGAAGCGGTCGCCGGAGACCGCGCACCGCATCCGGCTCAGCCGGATGCGGCTTCCCTTGTTCTCTCCCTCTTTGAGGCCAACGACCACAGACCCCCGTCTGAGGGGATGGGCGATGGAGGCTAATCGCACCCGGCGCACACCCGATTCCGAAGCGAGCGGGACACTGGTTGATGGGGAGCTGATCATTCCCGGAGATGCGCTCGCGTTCGAGGAAGACGAGTGGGGGGTCGAATGGGAGGATCTCGGCTTTCCGCTCAAGACTTTCGAGGGAGCGTTCCTCGTTGGTCCGAACAGAGACTGGTGTGAGCAAGCTGTCGCCACCGCCAAGCCGACGTTTTGCGACACCAGCCGCCGTTTTCTGGCGAGCATTGAGACGGGCAAGGCGTTCGCGTTGCCTTGCCTCTCGTGGTCGTGCGAAAAGTGCAATCGCCGGAAGTGGCACGCAGCCCGCGAGTTGTTCCGCTTGGGTATCGAAGCCGCGTGGGCGCGGGATGAACGGGTGCGGTTCTTGACGCTGACTGTCGAGAACGAGGACATCTCGGCCCAAGAGCTGGCGCAAGCATGGGGGAGGCTGGCTACAGCCTTGCGGCGCGGTGAGCCAGCACCCCGACGCCCCGAAAAGCCGAAGTTGCTTCGGACTGAAGCGCAGCAGGCCGACTGGCAGAAGACCTGGGACGATTGGTTGAAGGCGTGCAAGCGACGGAACCGGAAGCCCTATCTCGATCAATACGCAGCCGTGATCGAGCTTGGTGGCCGGACAGGGCGAATCCATATGCACGTTCTGATGACAGGTCGCTACATCGCCCACGCGCGTCTTCGACAGATGGCGGTGTCGGCAGGGTTTGGCCGGGTGAGCTACATCACGCTCGTCCGCAACGACGGTGATGCAGCCATGTCAATGGCTTCCTACGCCGGGAAGATGGCTTCCTACACCGCCAAGGCGAGCCGTGTCGCCGAAGAGCTGCGTGCTCGCGGCTCGCTGCGGGCACATCCCGTGCGGACGAGTGCGAAGTGGCTCGAAGGCGGTCTTCGCAAGATCGAGGAAGACAAAGGAATTCGAAAGAAGAAGCGTGGCCCGAATGATCCACCGCCGAAAGATCGCGGCCCTTGGGCGATGATCCAGATTAATCAGAGCGGCGACGCGGAGTGGATGATGACTGTCGGGGATGAGACAACTCTGCCGCGGTGGTCGGAGCGAGGGGCATAGTGCGAAAACTGCGCCCGCTCTCGCAGGCCGTGCGATCTTCGATGTATGGCAGTTGAACTTGTGGTGATGCTTCCCGAGGCGGCGTCGAGGCTCCTGGGGCGGCATGGCCGGGATCTCGCAGACGTGACAGGGCTGCTCGATGAGTGGGCGGTGTTCCTAAGTCCGAAGGCGGCTGCTCGTCAGGCAGCGTTGGCCGGATGCGCGTCGTTTGATGGGTGGGCGGCGACGGGCAAGACGGCGGCTTCGAACGCGATCATGCGCGCCGCACGGGAAGTCGCTGAAGACGAAGTATTCATCGGCAGCCTTGCTGCGTCGTCCAGTCTTTGTAGGTTTGTCGAGGAAGGTCGACTCACTGAACGCGGTCTAGCCGTAGTGCTCGGCTTTGGCGTGCTCGCTGCGATGCGCGTGGGTATTGGTCTCCAGGGGGTGGAGCTGCGGCGGAAGTCGCGGGAGGCGCGCTCGGACGCGGACGAGCGGCGAAGCGACAGCGAAGCAAGCGAGGAGTGTCCGACACTTGCGCCTCTCGGTCGCAGCGTTCCGTGGGCTGACGACGCTGTAGCGGAAGCGACTAGAGAGAGTGAGGCTGAGGGCCGAGCTTCACGCTCGTAGGGACGACGACCTGCGCAAGCTCAGATGGTTCAAGCTTCCAGAGACCGCCGCCATAGACTCGCGCACCTTTCGCAAGCTGCTGCATTACGGGTTCGCTCGTGAGAGCGTCGTAGAGCGTGCCTGCATCCACACCTGGAAGCGGTTCCACGATCAACCAAGTGTTGAGCGGCACCGCCGCGATGTGATTACGCACGAAGCGCGGTCTGTCGCGGTTGAAGTATGAGAACAGGATTGGCGATTCTCCTCGCACTTCGAGCGCATACCACGGGCGCCGATGTGTAGCGAGATACCCGCGGTGCGCCTTCTTCGTTCTCTTTCCCCACCGTAGGTAGCGACCGAGATTCGTGTTGGCGTGCTCGGCTGACGGATCGCGCACGTCGAGCACCCAGCGTGGCGCTTCGTCGTCGAGTGAGCGGATGACCTCCTCCGTGAGCGCATTTCCGGCGAATGCTCTCGGTGAAGTCGCGCAGGGGCGTAGCTCGTCGGGCTGTAGTCGGCGCTTCTTCCGCGCCGCTTCGCTGATGACAAAGAACTCGTTGCAGCCGGTAGCTATCCCTCGGCGGATGCGCGCCACCTCACGCAGCTCGACGCCGTGCGGACGGCGGAACGCTGGACGGCTCCACTTCGAACTTTCCGAGAGTCGGACGCGCTTCGCGCCGACGTGAGTTCGGTCGGCAATCGAGGCCAGCACCTCTGTAGGCGGCGGGAGGGGTGCGCGCAAGCGGAGGATAGGAGTTGCCACCTTTGTCGGCTTGCCTTTTTGGATCAGGGTGATCGCCGCGGTCGTGAGCACCGACTCGCCAAAGAAGAGTTGGTCTCCGTCGAGCAGGATCACCGCTTCGATGCGCGCGTGGTCGAGTAAGTAGCGCTTGATCTCTCGTCCATAACCTACGTCGAGCCAGTCGGAAGGAGTGATGAATGCAAGCCGCGCATCGTCTGCGCTTACTTCGAGCGCGCGCAGCAGGAAGAGCGCGTGCAAAGCCGCGAGTCGGTTGAATCTCACGCCGAGCCGCTCCGTTAGTCCGTTGTGGATTGCCGCCTTCTCGGCGGCTGGCACCGCGTGGTGGCGGCTGTAGGGCGGATTGCAGATCACTGCTTGCGGACGTTCTTCGAGATCGTCGAGCAAGAAATGTCCGGTGCGGAAGTCGGCGGCTCCGAAGTTGCGAAGCCGTGCGTTCCGCTTCGCCATCAAAACGGCGAGTGGATCACGATCGATCCCAAGTAGCCGCGTTGCACCTCGGCGCCTGCTTCGCGCGGCGGGGATGAGCAGCGCGCCCGATCCGCACCCGGCGTCGAGCAGAAGGTCGGGAGAGTCGGTGAGGAGCCACTCGGCCATGACCTCGCCCGCCCAGAATGGAGTGTAGAACTGCCCGGTGTTGCGCCTCTGTTCGCCGGTAAGCAGTCGCTCGTAGGCCGTCCCGATTACGTCACGCCCGTTGAGCCACACCTCGCGTTCGGCGGGCGGCACTCGGAGCGTCTTGAGGACGTCCTCGAACGCCGCCCGGAGGTCTTCGGCGGCGCCTGAATCCGCACGCATACGGGCTTTCTCCGCGAGGGAGTCCGCGATCTGTTCCGGCGTCCGCATTTTGAGCAGGCTATCGCCCGCCGAGGACGCCGCTCGGATCTACCGGAGGAAAGCCGTCAGGTCTTGAAGGCGGTGCTCCCAGAAGATGAAAACGCCCGCCTCCTGGGCCTCGATCAGCCTCGGGATGCTGAAGACGCCTGCGATGACAGCAGCCGTGCGGAACTGGTAGAGCTGGCCGCTTGCGTCCCACCGCTCGCGTTTGCGGGCTACGTCGTTGAGACGCTTGCGCGAGTTGAGCGAGGAGTTACTCACCTTCGCTTCTATCGCCAAGAAGAGCAATCCCGTCCCGTGGTTGTCCTTCATGCGAACCGCGATATCCATGTTCGTCATGGCGAGTTTGCGGCTCTTCGTTGCATACGAGCCGGGGGGCATTTGCTTGATCGGGTTCGTCAGCTCGCCTGGAGGTGTTACGGGCGTGTAGCGCGCCGCAGCACACGCCGCGCGGATCGCATCCTCTTGGATCTTCGAGCGCTCCATCCGCCGCGCGGTCTGCACATCACCCATCGCGCGCACAGAAGCGGTCGTGCGGATGAACGCTTCGATCTCGGGCTGGGTCGCAGGCGCGCCGCTGATAAGCCAGGGTGCTTTCGAGCGGTCGACACGCGGGCTAAAGAATTTTGCGGCAGTCTTAAAGGCTGCGTCCGTCGGCTTCGTTCCTCGCTCAGTCGTCTGGTCGACCCACTGTTTGAAACAGCTATCGGTCAGGGTGTCGAGGTCGTCGAGCGACACGATGGGCGCGAGCGTGTAGCGCAACGCGTCGAGCTGCTTCCGATTCTTCAGTGAATCGCCTGTGACCGCGGTGAGGTTCTTCGTCGCTTTGAGCAGAGCGCCGATTGGTTCAGAGTGCTTCTTGATCGAGGCCTCATACAACAACGTCTCCGCCTTGAGTGCAGCGAGGCGCTCGGCAACGAAGAGGGTCTTTGCGTGCGCCGCTTCGCGCTCCAATTCGGCGTGCGTCCAAGTCTGAGGCGGGCGCGGCATCCTCACTCAAAGTACGAGTCCGCCTCTCGTGCTCCTTCCACGGGGCCAGCCCAACGTGATAAATCAGATGGATGGCGCGCGGCGTTTCGATTCGACTCTTCCTCGTCGACGGCACGGCAGAAGGGCTGTGGCTCATCGAGAAGTCGAGCTGGACGGGCATCGGGCTGATGTGGCCTCGGGCACGCCACAGCAACGCGCGCTATTGGGTCGGGCGGCGAATGGTCGAGTCGAATGGAAGGACGCGGCCGGTAGAACGCTCAAGGAGCTACAAGCGGCGTCGGTTGCCGCCTTTCTCTAGGCGAGGACAGCGCTTGCACAGGCGCGTCTAAGCCCTGCCGTCACGCTGTTGTCGTAGCGTGATGTCATGCGCAAGCGCGAAGCCGTTCTACTCCAGGACGCGGCACTCGACTCGATCATTCTCGCGGTTGATCATTTCAACCGTGCAGTTGGCCCATCGCGTCTAGAGGCAAGCATTATCTTCGCGCAGCGCGCGCTGGAGCTGTTGCTGAAGTCGGCCATCTACGAGCAGACCGGAAAGATTCGAGAGAAGGGAGAGGACTACACCTACGGGTTCAAGAAGTGCCTCAACGTCGCCACCGACCAGCTGGGCATCTTGTCTCTTGAGGAGCGGATCTCGCTTCAAGCGCTGGAGGCCGACCGAGACGCTGCAACGCATCACCTAATTGAGAGCGACGAGCCTCTCCTCTACATCAAGGTGCAGAGCGCCGTGACCATTTTTGGCGCTTTGTTGCATCGCGTGTTCGACGAGCAGCTAACGGACTACTTGCCAATGCGTGCGCTTCCTGTCTCCGCCGAGCCGCCGTCGTCCCTCGCCGAAGCGCTCGACGCGGAGATCGTCGCCGTCCGCGCGCTCGTAGCGCCCAAAAAGCGGCAAGGCGTCCAGGCTAGAGCGCGCCTGCGCCCCCTATTGAATCTCGAAGCCGCGGTATGGGGACGTGCAGAGCGGCCGACGGAGAAGGAGTTGGATCGCGCAATGGCTGCGCTTCGTGAGGGGCGTGACTGGCGGGTCGTCTTCCCTGGTGTCGCCACCCTTGAGCTTGAGAGCGATCCAGGCGATAGCCACATCCCAGTGGCAATCCGGCTGACGCGTTCTGAGGGCCCGCCCGTGCATCGCGTCCAGGGCGGGGACGACGCGGAAGCTCTCGCGTTCCGAGAGGTCAATCCGTTCGATAGGTGGTCGCTCCGCTTAAGCGACGTTGCGCAGCGAGTTGGTCTTTCTCGCCCTCGAACTTTGGCGCTCGTTGAACACCTCGGGCTTAAGGACGACGAAGAGTTCTACAAGGAGATTGCTCTGGGCGGCGACCAAATAATTCCGCGCTACTCCCAGCGCGCGGTAGAGCGCATTGGTGAGGCCCTCGGCGTCGTCGACATGGACGAGGTGTGGCGCAACTATCAACAAGGACACCGCTACGGACAACGGGGGTAGCCCGCTCGCTGTTGCCCCGTCGGTTGCCCCAAACGACAAAAACTCAATGCCCCCGACAAGAATCGAACTTGTGCACGCGGTTTAGGAAACCACTGCTCTATCCACTGAGCTACGGGGGCTCAAGTACGCAACGTTCTGGCTCAACCATGCGGATCCGCGTGGTTGAGCCTGCGCATACTGTAACGCCGCACCTCGATTCCGACTGGCGTCGCGTGCACTGTGTTGGCGATGCGCCGACTCCTCTTTGCGGTTGTCATGTTCGCAGCAGCGCTCGTGCCCGCGACCGCGACGACGGCGACGCCTCCGATCCAGATTCGCACCGAGCTTCCGTCCTGGCTCGCGCCAGGTGGTCGCCTCTCGATCTCGGGCTTCGCGGCCTCACACGTGCGCGTCGTCCTGCGCGCAAACGGACGCGCCATCGCCGCTGTTGCATCGGGGCAGCTCGGACGCTTCGGCTTCCACGTTCGCGCGCCCGTCGCCGGTCGATACCGCGTGAGCATCCGAGCCGGCGCAGCAACGGCCGACGCCGGGATGCTGACCGTGCGCCCGCTCGAGCTCGCTGCGGTCGGCGACATCACTCCGGGCGAGCAGGTCGGCCCGGCCGTACTCGCCTACGGCACCGCCTTCCCGTGGAGCGACGTCGGTGCGCTACTCGCCGGCGCCGACCTGACGACCGGCAACCTCGAGGGTGCAATCACGACGCGCGGCACCGCCGCTCCCGACAAGCAATACCACTTCAGAGGCCCGATCGGCCTCCTCACGGGAGCACGCGCCACCGCCGGCATCGACGTCCTGACCCTCGCGAACAATCACACGCTCGACTACGGCGAGCTCGGTTTGCGCGACACGCTCGCTGCAGCCGCTCGCAGCGGGATCGCCACCGTCGGTGCCGGTGTCACCTCCACCGCAGCCCGCCGTCCCTCTCTCTTCGAGACCGGAGGACTGCGCATTGCATTCGTCGGGTACTCGGATGTCAACCCGCTCGGCTTCAAGGCGACTGACGGGACGCCCGGCACCGCGACGGCGAGCGCCTACGCAATCGCCGCCGATGTGGGTTCGGCCCGCCGCATCGCCGACGTCGTCGTCTGCTGGTTCCACTGGGGCATCGAGCTCCACGCGACACCCGATGCGCAACAACTCTCGCTCGCGGCCACCGCCTTGAACGCCGGCGCGCAGGTCGTGCTCGGGGCGCACCCGCACGTGTTCGGGGGGATCATCCGGCCCACGAAGACGACGCTCGTCGCGTGGACGCTCGGCAACTTCGTCTTCCCCGCAGGCGGAGGCGCGGCCACGCGAAGCGGTGTTCTACTTGTCGGTCTCGGTGCGCATGGCGTCTTGAGCTCGCGGGTCGTCCCGGCGCTCAGCGGTGTGCGCCCGACCCTGCGCGGGCGATAGAGGCTAGATCGCGACCCGAACGTCGCCGCCGACGAGCACCCGTTCGACCTCGAGCCGGTCGTCGAGCACGACGATATCCGCGGGCAGGCCGATCCCGATCCTGCCGAGCTCCGGATCACCGAGCACCCGTGCCGGCGTCGTCGTCGCCGCCCCGACCGCATCCTCGATCGAGGCCCCGAGAGCGTGCAGGTTCTGCACCGCCTCCGCCATCGTCAGCACGCTTCCGGCGAGCACGCCGTCCGGGCCGCGCACCGTGCCGTCGTGTACCTCGACGTCGATGTTGCCGAGACTGTACGACCCATCCGCAACGCCCGCTGCCGTGATTGCGTCGGTGACGAGGGCGAGCCGGCCCGCGGCCGCACGCCAGGCGACGATCGCCGTCTCCGGCGCCAGATGGATCCCGTCGAGGATGATCGAGACGAGCACGTCCTCGCGCGCGAGCGCCGCGCCGATGAGACCCGGATCGCGATGGAGGAACGGGCGCATCGCGTTGAAGAGGTGCGTGACCGTGCGCGCGCCACGGTCGAACGCGGCGTTCGCGTGCGCCGCCGTGGCGTCGCTGTGCCCGAGCGCTACGGTCACGCCTCGCGCGACGAGCACGTCGATCAACGCATCGGCGCCGGGGAGCTCGGGGGCGAGCGTCATCATGCGCACCGGCCCTGCGTCGAGCAACCGCTCGAGCAGGTCGACGTCGGGATCGCGACGCGCCGAAGCCTCATGGGTGCCGAGCCGGGCCGGCGAGAGGAACGGCCCTTCGAGATGCATCCCGAGAATGCGAGGGCGAGCCATGCCGAGCGGAACCTCGCGCATGGCGTGGACGATCCGCTCCTCCGGGCTCGTGATCAGCGTCGGCAGATAGGCCGTCACGCCGGTCTCGAGGAGGGCTTCCCCCGCCTTGCGGTAACCCGCCGCGTCGGCGTCGAGGAAGTCGACGCCCCCGAAGCCGTTCACCTGCAGGTCGACGAAGCCCGGCACGGCCAGACCGCTTCCCGGCCCGGCGAGGCCGACCGCCGTCACCCGTTTGTCAACGACCTCGATGTCGCCGTGCAGCAGGATCCCGTCGACCAGCGCGGCTTCGACACCGACTCTCATCACACCAGCATACGACTGGCGGAGCGCACGATCGGCCGTTAGCAGACCCGTGCACGCACATCAGCTAGAACGTCTGCGTGGCACAAGATGTCGTCTGGGTCGGGCTCCTGCGCGGCATCAACATCGGCGCGCGCAACCGGATCGCGATGGCTGACCTGCGCGCGCTCGTCGACGAGCTCGGCCTCGGGCCGGCGCAGACCTACATCGCGAGCGGCAACGTCCTCCTGCACGGACCGAAGGCCGGACGTGCAAACTTGGCGCGTACCTTGCAAGCGGCGATCGCGGACGCGACCGGGCTCGAGGTACCGGTCGTCTTGCGCACCGCGGCAGAGCTTCGAGCCGTCGTCGACAATCATCCGTTCGGCCGGGACACGAGCCACACCTACGTGACCTTCCTGAATGCGAAACCCACTGCTGCACGCGTGGCGCGGATCGACGCGAAGGCAGTTGCGCCAGACCGGTTCGTCGTGCGCGGCAGCGACGTCTACCTGCTCTATCCGAATCTCGTCACCGGCTCGCGGCTGACCGGAGCGCTCCTCGAGCGGTCGCTCGGCGTTGCCGGCACGGCACGCAACTGGCGCACCACCGTCAAGCTGGCGGAACTCGCTAGCTGAGGTCGTCTGAGATCTCGGCGTGGCGCTCGGACACGCAGAGGCGCGCCCAGTATTCGGTGCGCTCGAGGATTCGCGCCTCGAGTGCCGCGTGCCCTGCCGGCGCGCCGGCACGGTCGCGCGAGACCTCGATCCGCACCTGATGCACCGACGCTTCGACGTGCGCGTCGATCTCGTGGCGCTCCTCCGAGATGATCGATACCTCGCCAACCTCGTCGAGGAGCCACGCGGAGAGCCGGTCGATCTCGGCCAGTGTTGCGTGGCGCCCTGCGAAGACGCCGAAGTTGACGCGAATCTCGATCGCAGGAACCTCGTGATCGTGCACGGCAAACGCCATCGTTGGCTGAAAGTCGGTTGTGTCCATGTCCATGACAACGGTCGAGACCGCTCGGCGGTTGCGCCTAACCCTCCCGCGGTTGCCAGCGGAAGCCGCGAATCGCACCGGCCAGGCCGACGAAGCCCCACGCCAGCACCACTGCGATCGAGCCGGGCTGCGACCAGAGGTGGTGGTTGCGCACCATCACCTCGCGCGTCAGCTTCGTGAAGTAGGTGAGTGGCAGCACGTCGGCGATTGCGCGGAGGAACGCCGGGTACTCCTTCGGTGTGAAGAACGTGCCCGAGATGATCGCCATCGGGAGATAGACGAAGTTGACCACAGCCGATGAGCCTTCCGCCGAGCGCACGAGGCCGGTCAGTCCAAGTCCCATCGCCGCGAAGCACGCAGCGCCGAGCGCCAGGGTCAGGAAGAGCGATCCGAGCTTGTCGGGCACGGCGACGCTGAAGAGCAGGCGGCCGAGCACGATCAGCAACGCAGCCTCGATCAGGAACACGATGAAGGTCGAGACGAGAACTGCGAGCAGGTAGGTTGCGGGCGGCAGGGGGGTCGCGCGGATGCGCTTCAACACGCCGCTCTCACGCCGGATCGTCATCGTGATCGCGAGCCCGGCGAACGCCGTCGACGCGACGCCGTAGCCGACCATCCCCGCCTCGAGAAACGGCGCTGCGCGGATGTGCTCCTTCGTGATCGTGCTGTCGCCGTAGATCGACCCAAAGATCAAGAAGAAGATGATCGGCAGGAAGAACGTGAAGAACGCCGCCTCGCGATTCCGCCAGAACAGGAGTTGTTCCGTCCGGACCTCGTGAACGAACAGCCTCACGCCCGTGACCGCCTTTCGCTCCCGCCCGGCAGAGCCGGGCTCCGCGAAAGGCTGCGCCCGCTGGCTGCCTTCGTCCTTTCGGGCCCGTGCAAAGCACTGTGCCCTCCGGCCGAAGTCCCCCAGCGAACGCTCACGAACCTGAGGAGCCTCATTCGGCGGTCAGCTCCAGGTAGACGTCCTCGAGGGTCGGCCGCCGCACCTCGAGGCTGGTGAGCTCCTCGCCGCGTGCGAGCGCCTCCGTCGTCAACTCGTTCAGGCGACGGGTCGGATCCTTCGTGCGCTCGACGACGTCCTCGTCGTCGCGCCGGTAGCGGATCTCCGTCTCGACTGCACCGCCGGTCAACGCGGAGGGCGCGCCCTCGCGCACGATCACGCCGTCGCGCAGCACGGCGACGCGGTCGGCCAGCTGCTCGGCCTCGTCGAGGTAGTGCGTCGTCAGCAAAATCGTCTTGCCGAGCGTGCGCAGGTTGCGGATCGTCTCCCACGCGTTGCGCCGCGCGCCCGGATCGAAGCCCGTCGTCGGCTCGTCCAAGAAGACGAGCGCCGGATCGCCGATCAGCCCGAGACCAAGGTCGAGCCGCCGCTGCTGACCGCCGGAGAGCGTGCGCACGCGCGCGTCCTGCTTCTCGGTCAGCCCGATGATCTCGATCACCTCGTCGGGGTCGCGCGGCGCGGTGTAGTACCCGGCGAAAACACGCAGGCTCTCGCGCACCGTCAAGGCGGGGTAGAGCGAGGACGACTGTAACACCACGCCGAGCTGCTCGCGCCAGGCGCGGCTCGCACGCTGGGGGTCCTCACCGAGCACGTCGACGGTTCCCCCGTCGCGCTTGCGGTAGCCCTCGAGGATCTCGACGGTCGTCGTCTTGCCCGCGCCGTTCGGGCCGAGCAGCCCGAAGACCTCGCCCGCCTCGATCGTGAAGTCGATCCCGCGCAGCGCCTCTTGTGGCCCGTAGCTCTTACGGAGCCCGCTCACGGACACGGCGCTCAGAGCGTGACCTCGGCAAAGCTTCCCGGCTTGAACGGACGCAGTTCCCCGACGAGCGCGAAGACGATCTCGCCGCAGTCGGGCTGGTGGCCGACGCTGACCACTGTCTCGCCTCGGCCCCTGACGGCCTCGCGTAGATCCTCGACCGTCGCGCCGGGCGCGAGTCGGTCGTCGGGCTCGGCTTCGACACCGGCCGCCCGTGCGATCGCATCCGCGGTCTCGCGAGCGCGCAGCAGCGGGCTGGAGACGACGGCATCGACCTGCTCCGCAGCGAGCTGCTCGGCGAGCGCGCGCGCTGCCGCCCGCCCCGCCTCGGTCAGGGGGCGCAGCTCATCCGGCTCGCCGGGCGCAGCCTCGGCATGTCGCACGACAAAGAGGCGCACGGCTCTAGAGTAGTTGGCTTGCGAGCTCGCCCAGGAGGGCGACCATCTCGACGTCGTCGTGATCGAGGTGCTGCAGCATCGCTCGCTCCACGCCGACCGCCTCGTATTCCCGGAGCCGCTCGGCCACCTCATCGATCGTGCCGGCGAGCGGCGGAGTCTGGCCCATCAGCTCCTGTGTCCGCGCGACGCGATCATCGACTTCGCCCTGATCACGTCCGACGACGCAGCCGATCATCAGCGAGAACCGCAGCGGATCTCGTTCAGCCTCGCGTGCCGCGTCGTCCAGGATGCGCTTGCGCTCACGAGCCTCCTCAAC
The DNA here is from genome assembly GCA_013821525.1 of Actinomycetota bacterium. Lineage (GTDB taxonomy): Bacteria > Actinomycetota > Thermoleophilia > Gaiellales > Gaiellaceae > PALSA-600. The sequence goes on along the minus strand of JACDGR010000009.1, from coordinate 8,411 downwards.
GGTCGCAAAGACGGTGTTGTACTCGTCCGCGAACCGAACCGCCGCGCGGACGGTGCGCGGCTTCGCCGTGCCGCCGATGATGATCGGCACGCGCGGTTGCTGAACCGGCTTCGGCCAGATGTCGGGCGCCTCGCCCCAGTGGCGGGTGATCTCGGCCAGCTGGCGGTCGAGCTCGTCGAGGCGGTCGCGCGTGGAGCCGAAGCGAAAGCCGTAGCTCTCGTGCTCGGCCTCGAACCAGCCGGCACCGAGGCCGAGCTCGACGCGCCCGCCCGAGATGTGGTCGACGGTGACAACGGTCTTCGCGAGCACCGAGGCACGCCGAAAGGTGACCGGCGAGACCAGGGTGCCGAGCCGGATCCGCTCCGTGCTTGCAGCGAGGCCGGCGAGCGTCGCCCACGCGTCGAGGGCGCCGGCGGGATCGCCGCGGCCGATCGACCGGTAGTGGTCGGAGCGAAAGAGCCCTTCGAGGCCCGCTGCCTCCGTGGCGCGCGCGAGCGCAAGCCACCCGTCCCAAGAGACCCCCTCCTGACCTTCGACCATCAGGTTGATGCGCACCGCTAGCGCTCCACCCGTGAGCCGCCGACGATCGTCTCGCGCCCCGAACCGAGGCGGACGAGCGCCTTGTGGCCGCCGTCGTAGTCGGGCGCCCACAGGAGCAGCGTTGCGTCCTCGCCCGAGACGCGGCATGGCAACTCTGTCAAGCCTTCGCCGTCGAGCCAGGCTCGGATGAACGGATTCGTCGCACGCTCGGCGCCGATCGTCGTCGACTCGCGGTGACCAGGAAGCACGATCGTCTCCGGATCGAGTGCGAGGAGCACCTCGAGGATCGAGTGCTTGAGCTCGGCGAGGTCCCCGTCGGGACCGGACGTGCCGCCGACCGTGCCGCGGAAGAGCACGTCTGCGGTTACGCAGTGTGTCTCGTCGACGACGAGCGCGAGATGGTCGTGGCAATGGCCGGGCGTCGCGAGCGCGCGGATCGTCAGCTCGCCGCTCTGGAGAACCGTGCCGTCGTCCATGCGCTCGTCTGCCGCGACCGCAGTGTCCGGATGCGCGAGCAGCGGCGCGCCGACGCGGCGTGCGACCTCTTCGATGTCGACCACGTGATCGGGATGCCCGTGCGTGCACAACACGTGCGTGATCTCGATCGCCTCACGGTGTGCGTGCTCTTCGAGCTCAGCCGTCAGGCCGTTGCTGTCGACCAGCACGCCGTGCCCGCCCGGGCCGTCGGCCAGCAGGTACGCGTTCGAGAGCCAGTCGGGATGCTCGCAGCGCTCGACGATCATGCGAACGCGATCACGCTCCGGATGCCGTCCTGCGCCTCCATCAGCTCGAAGCCGTGGTTCACCTGGTCGAGCGTCAGCGAATGCGAGAGAAACGGTGTGACGTCGAGCCGGCCGTCCATCGACATCCGCACGAGCTCCGGCACCTGGTCGCGTCCTTTGACTCCTCCGAACGACGAGCCGCAGACGCGGCGACCGGTGATCAGGTAGCGCGGCACGATGTCGAGCGTCTCACCCTTGCCCGCGACACCTGCGACAGTGCATAGGCCCCAGCCCATGCGCGCCGACTCGACAGCCTGGCGCATCACGTCGGTGCGTCCTGTTGCCTCGAACGTGAAGTCGGCACCGAAGCCGCTGGTCGACTCGACGATCTGGGCGACGACGTCGGGGCCGGCGGCGAGCGTCTCGGTGGCGCCCTGCCCGCGCGCGAGCGCGAGCCGTTCCTCCGACAGGTCGACGCAGACGATCTGCTCGGCGCCCGCGATCCGGCAACCGGCGACCGCCCCGAGCCCGACCATCCCGGCACCGAACACGACGCACGTCGATCCCGGCTCGACCTGAGCGGTGTAGAGCGCCGCACCGAGCCCGGTCGAGAGCCCGCACGCGAAGAGCGCTGCGTGGTCGAGCGGTGCTTCGGCGTCGATCTTCGCGAGTGCGATCTCGGGCATCACCGTGTACTCGGCGAAGGTCGACGTGCCCATGAAGTGCCGGATCGGCTCGCCGTCACGCGAGAGTCGCGTCGTGCCATCGGGTAAGAAGCCGAGGTTCTGCTGCTCGCGGATCGCCAGGCAGAGATTCGTGCGCGGACTCAGGCAGTGGACGCACTCGCGGCACTGCGGCGAGAAGAGCGTCACGACCCTATCGCCGGGCCTGAGCGACTCGACGCCGTCGCCGACACGCTCGACCACTCCTGCCCCTTCGTGGCCCAGCACCGTCGGCGCGTAGCCCGATGGGTCTGCGCCGGAGGCCGTGTAGAGGTCGGTGTGGCAGACGCCGCAGGCGACGAGCCGCACGAGCACCTCGCCGCGCCGGGGCTCCGCAAGGTCGATTTCCTGGACTACGAGCGGCTGTCCGAATTCCTCGAGCACAGCAGCGCGAATCCTCACGAGCGAAGCCTACTGAGGCCGAGAGGCGTGGGTAGCATCAGGCGGGTGCGCCGGTTCCGCTACGTGGTCGTCGACGTTTTCACCGACACCCCGCTCGCCGGCAACCAGCTCGCGGTTTTCACGGACGCCCGCGACCTGACGAGTGAGGAGATGCAGGACCTCGCGCGCGAGATGAACTTCTCCGAGACGGTCTTCGTGCTGCCGCCGACCGCGAAGGAGCACGCCGACGTGCGGATCCGCATCTTCACGCCGGCGCTCGAGCTGCCGTTTGCAGGCCATCCGACGCTCGGCACCGCCTTCGTGCTCGGGATCCCGCTGCAGAAGATCGAGATTCGCCTGGAGACTGGCTCTGGCGTGGTGCCGGTTGCGCTGGAGCGCGACGGCGCGAAGCTCGTCTACGGGAGCATGGAGCAGCCGATACCGGTGTGGGAGCCGGTCGAAGGGGAGTCGGAGATTCTCGCCGCGCTCGGCGTGCCGTCGTCCGGGTTGCCGGTCGAGCGCTACGAGCTCGGCCCCGGCCACGTGTTCGTCGAGCTCGTATCGGCAGGCGATGTCGCAGCGCTCGAGCCCGACCTCGGAGCGCTCGAGCGCGCGACGAGCGACGGCGTCAACTGTTTTGCCCGCGACGGCGAGCGGTGGAAGACGCGGATGTTCGCGCCAGCGCATGGCGTGGCAGAAGATGCAGCGACCGGCTCGGCGGCCGGGCCGCTCGCGATCCATCTGGCGCGTCACGGCCGCATCGCGTTCGGTGAGCAGATCGAGATCGTGCAGGGCGTCGAGATCGGCCGTCCCTCGCGACTCTTCGCGTGCGCCGAAGGCACTGCGGATCGCATCGAGCGCGTCACCGTCGGCGGCTCCGCCGTCGTCGTCGCACGCGGCGAATTCGGCTTCTGATCGCCGAACGACGAAAGGGCCGCTTGCGCGGCCCTTTCGGCTCTCCGTTGTCACGCGGCCGGCCGGAAGGGCGGCCGCTGCGGGGGCGCCGTCTGCGCGCGCGCCTCATGGCGTGCTTGCAACACGACAACCTTGGCGGGGCGCGGCCGCACCTGATGTGCAGGCGCGCGAACCAGATGCAGGTGCATCGTTCATCTCCTCGTTGTCGTAGGGCGCCTGCGGCGCGCCCCCGAGTCAGAGGCCGCCGCAGGCGAGGTCGTGCTGGTCGTGCAGCGGAGCCGACCGAGGGGCACGTCGGATGGCGTGCCAGGTCAGATCCGACATCTCGCACCTCCTCTCTTTGTGTATCGCACGGATCAGCCGAAGCCGATTCGGTGCGTTTGGGTAACGGCGATCCCTTCGCCGGCGGCGAACGGCTCGGCGAGCGTCGCGGTGCGACGAGGCCCGTCGATCGCAGCTCGATGCCGCGAGCCGCGAGGTCGCGTCGGCTCGCGTCTCAGTCGATCGCTCCGACGGTCCCTCACGCGTCGGTTGCGTGGTACGGCTTGTCCTCGGCGCTAACCCCGGTGATCGGCGACATTCGTCCAACCGGCGCGCGGCCCGGGTGCTTGCCGTTACACCACGGCCGCCACGAGTCGCGCGGGTGGGATTCGAACCCACGATCTCGAGCTCATGGGGCTCGCGAGGACAGCCACTCCTCCGCCGCGCAATAGGTACGTGATGTGGCTGTGCATGGTCACGCCCGCGCCTTTGCGCTGCGGGCGATCTTGTCTATGCCGCTCGCCTGCCCTTCGACCCTGGATCACCGGCGACCTGCGTGCGCCGCGACGTCCTACGTGGAGGGGATTTGGAGCCCGGCGCTCTTGCCTTCGCAAATGTGCAGGCAAAAGCAGCGGCTTATTCAGCAGCTAATTCGGGCCTGCGCGAAGCGCAGAGTGGCCTTTCTCTCTTAGGCGGGGCCTCATGGTCGAACGGAGTCTTTTCAAGCTGGGCATCACCTCTCTGGTCGATGTGAATTGGGTCTCGTGAACGACGAAGGCGACCCGTGGGTCGCCTTCGCTTGGAGCGTGGATACGGCTAGATCGCTAGCGCGCATGCCTCCAGGCGAAGGCGGGGACCGTGCCGGGCCGGAACTCGCCCGTCCCATTGCAGGAGACGTTCGGCAGGCTGGCGGCGGAGGCCGCCCCGGAGAGCACGAAGTGATGAATTGAGATTTTCTGCATGGCGTTGTCGGCTGTATGCCGCGGTGAAGGGTAGATCAAACCGACGATCTACGCAAGGGTCGATTTGAAGATCCTCTGTTGTCGTTGTAAAAAAGGGATCGAAATGTCTGAACGCTCAAATGTGAACCGACAGGATCTCTGGCAGCTCAAGGGCGAGTGCCGTCCAGAAGACACCGCCGTCATGCGTCACGTACAGCCGGTTGCGCGCGGCGTAGACGGCAACGTCGGGATCGGCAGCCGAGACGGCGATCGCGCGGCCCGGCGGAAGCCCGCGACCGGACTCGCGCCACGTCGAGCCGGCGTCGCGCGAGACGACGATCGGCGGCTTGGTGGCGACGACGGCGAACACCGTTGCGCCGGTGGCCGCAGCCGCCACGAGGCGCGGCAGGTTGAGGATGGGCTCAGCGTCGGTAGCGAGCTCGCCTGTCCACGAGTCGATCTCGTTGCTCTCGAGGTCGACAGAGAACGCACCTGCGACGGTCGAGACGACAGCGATCATCGAGTGAGCAGCGATGCGACGACAGTGGTCGCGCGGCGCGCTGCGCCGACCGGACCGAAGCCTGCGTTGCGTGCGACGACGTACGCGGTCGTGAACGCGTCGCCCGCACCCGTCGGGTCGGCATCGAGACCGCGCGCTGCTACGAGCTCCGAGCGGCCACCGCAGATCACGGTCGATCCGCGGGAGCCGTGCGTGATCAGCACCTCGCGCACGCCGAGCGCCCTGATGTCACCGACCACCTCGGCCTCCTCGTCGGACAGCTTCAAGATCCACACGTGTCGCAGCAGGTCGGGGTCGAAGTCGGCGTCTAGCTCGAGCGGCCCGACCTTCGGGACTCGCACGAGTCCCTGCCCGTCGAACGAAACCCGGTAGCGACGCGCGAGTGCCTCGATCGTCGTCGCTGGGAACTCGTGTCGTGCGAGCGGCGCGACGTGCACCCACTTCGTCGAAGGGAGAGCGGGCAGGTCAGCGGGTGCCCAGGTGTCGCCGAGCGCGTCGATCTGCATCGTCCGCCGGTCGCCGTCGTAGGAGAACGCGAAGGTCGCAGTCGATTCGCCGCGGACGAAGCGCACCGGAGTGCCGAGGCGAACGAGCGGCGGCAACAGCGTCTCCTTGTCGGCAACGGCGCAGCGGACGATGATGCGCGCCGGCACGCGCAGGCGGTGGAGCGCGCGGGCGCCGTGGTACGGGCCACCGCCGACCTGCGGCGGGCGGCCGGGGATGAGGTCACGCGAGAGGTTGCCGATCAGCGCGATCACGCGCCGCCAGTATGGGCCTCCTCGCAAGCAGCCGGGCGGCAGCAGCTAGCGCGAAGGCTGCGGCGAAGCTCGGGATCGAGGCGCCACCCCACGGCAGTGCATGCGGGTGAGCGTGGTTGACGAGTGATGTCCACCAGCCGGGGCCCTGGGGGTAGAGCCACTGGTAGAGGCAGAACCCGGCGAGCCAGGCTCCGACCATCTCCAGGCGAACGTCTGGCGCGTCGAAGATCTGCCCGCGGCCGTAGTGGCGTCCCGCCAGCAGCCAGTCGGCAAGGAGCACGGCAAAGAGCGGCACGAAGAACGATCCCAGGAGGTAGAGGAACGGTTGGTAGTTGCGCAGGTCGATCAGCAGCGCTCCGAGCGTGGCGGTCGCGGCGAAGCCTCCGATGAGCAGGCGCTGCGGTGCGCGCGGCAACAGGTTCTGGAGGCTGACGGCTCCCGAGTAGACATTCGCGAACGCCTCGTCGCTCTCGTCGACCGTCAGTGCGAGCAGCGCGAGCAGGCTCGCGGCACCGCCCGCGGCGACTGCGGTGAGCAGTCCGGGTGCGTCGCTGATTCCGCGCGAGAGCGCGATCACGGCGCCGAGGGCGAAGAGGGGGATCGTCGGCAGCAGGTAGCCGACGCCGGCGCTGATGAGCCCCGCGCTTCGCGTGCGCGAGAAGCGCGTGTAGTCCGCGACGAGCGGTGTCCAGCTGATGATCGATGCGAGCACGAGGTCGAAGCCGGGCCAGAACGCGTGCGCGCCGCCGCGCTGCCAGAGGCGGACGGGATGTTGGCCGTGCAGTGACCACCAGCTCAGATAGACGAGCGAGGCGATCACCACCCACACGGCGAACTTCCGCACGTACTTGCGCACGAATCCGACCGGGCCGAGAAACGCGAGCGCGGTTGCGACGCAACCGAACAGGATCTTCCAGAAGACGAGTCCACCGAAGCCGAAGAGCTGGTCGGAGAGCGCGCTCGCGCCGGTCGCGATGATGATCAGCTCGAAGACGGACCACCCGAGACATTGCACGACGTTCAGCCCTGTCGGCAGGTACGACCCGCGCCGGCCGAGCGGCGCTCGCAGCAGCACCATCGTCGGCACGCGCGCATCTGCGCCGATGAGTCCGCCGAGCCCGAGCAGCAGGTTCCCGGCGAACGCGGCGGCGACGATCGCAGCGAGGGCGACGGGTAGCGAGAGCGCGAGCCCGAACTCGTCCGTTGGGAGGACGAGGAACGCGCCCGCGACGATCACGAGCAGCGAGACGGAGAGGTTGCTCCAGAGCAGCAACCCGTCGAGCGCGCCGAGCACCCGCAGGCGCTCGGGAACGGGCTCGATGCCCCAGGCCGGCGTGTCGCTCTCGCTCATCGGTGCGCTCCCTCCGCCGGCATGACCCGGAGCAGGTTCGACGGGTCTGATCTCAGCCCCTCGCTGGGGCACCCCGGTCAAGCGCAGACTAGCCACCGCCCAACAGCACATGTCCCGGGGACTGTCCCCGCGACATGTCCCGAACGTCCGTGTCCTGGGGCCTGTCCCCGGGACACGTCTGTTCGCGCCACAGCCCGAAGGTCTCGTCTAGCGGGAGACGAGGCGCGTTGCTGTTGCTTTCCAGCTCGCGACGAGCATCTCGCCCTCGCGGGCGCCGAGCTGCGCGGCCGAGTCGGGCGTCACCTCGGCAGTGACGAGGCCCACGGTGACGCGGACGCGGTTTGCGACGTCGACGACGCTCGTGACCGCGGCACGGACGTGGTTGTGCATCGAGCCGGCTGGTGCGTCGCGCCCGAGCGTCACCTCCCACGGATAGACGATCGCCGCGACCGGCTCCGGCGGCGGCTCGTCCGTCGAGAAGATCACCGAGCCGTCGGTCAAGCGCAGCGCGGTCAGCTCGCCCGCACGCGAGGCGATCCGGCCGTCCAGCAGGTTCGCGCCGGTCAGCGACGCGACGAACGCGTCGGCCGGACGCGCGACGAGCTCTTGCGGCGACGCGATCTGGCGCACGCGGCCCTCGACGATCACGCCAACCGCCGAGGCGAGCGCGGCAGCATCCTCGAAGTCGTGCGTCACGAGCACGGCGGGGCGACCGAGCGACCGCAGCACCTCGCGCAACTCCGCCCGAACGGTGCCGCGCGTATGCGCGTCGAGTGCAGAGAGCGGCTCGTCGAGTAACAGCACCTGCGGATCGCGCGCGATCGCGCGCGCCAGCGCGACGCGCTGACGCTCCCCGCCGGAGAGCGCGGCGGGTCGTGCGCCCGCGAGCGTGCCGATCCGGAACCGCTCGAGCAGCTCGGCGGTGCGACCCTTGCCGCCGAACTCGACGTTCTGCCGCACCGTCAGGTGCGGGAAGAGCGCGTACTCCTGGAACACGAGGCCGACGCGGCGTCGCTCCGGCGCGAGGTCGATCCCGCGCGCCGTGTCGAGCCATACGTCTTCACCCACCGCGATGCGCCCCTCCGCCGGCCGCGTCAGACCGGCGATCGCCCGCAGCACGGTGCTCTTGCCGGCACCGGACGGCCCCACGAGTGCGAGCGTCTCGTCGACCGCGAGGTCTACGTCGACGTCGAAGGCGCGTAGTGGAGCGCGGAAGACCGCAGCGAGGGAGTCCATGCCGTTGCCAGTTTGACGGTGACGAGGAGCGACGCACTGATCAGGACGAGGAGCGCGCTGATGG
>JACDGR010000261.1 GCA_013821525.1 Actinomycetota bacterium | reverse complement strand
GCGTAGGAGCGCCTCGGCCCACGAGCGAACACCGAGCGCGGCCAGCTCGTCAGGCGACGGTTCGACGCGTCGTCGCGTGCCCGCACCCGACCCGCCGAGCGGGCGCATCGCGATCACCGCGACGCCGAGCTCGGCTGCGAGCAGCAGGAGCTCCTGCTCGCTCGTGCGCTCCCACGGGTTGTAGGGAACCTGGAGCACCGTGAACCGGCGGGTGCGGAGTGCTGCGGCGAGCTCGCCGGCGGCAGAAGCCTGATAGTGGGTCACCCCGAGCTGCCCGATCCGCCCCTCGTCGCGCTCGCGCTCGAGCCAGCCGCGGTGCTCGAGCCACGCCACGAGGTTGTGCACCTGTTGGATCTCGACACGGCCTCCGAACCAGTCGAGTTGATTCTCGAGCTGCGCCCGGCCCTCCTCGACCGTCGCTGCCCAGATCTTCGTTGCGACGATCGCATCGTCCCGGCGGTTGGCGATCGCAGCCGCGAGCGCACGTTCGGCGCCTCCATACATCGGTGACGTGTCGAAGACCCTCGTTCCGCTCTCAGACGCGGCACCGGTTACGGCATTCGCGAGGCCGTGGTCGCCGTCGAACGTGCTCCAGGTGCCGAGCCCCACGACGGGACCGAGCCGCAGCTCCTCCATCAGTGCGTCAGGGCGCCCGCGACGAGCGCAAGCGTGACGTCAACCATTGCCTGGAGATCTGCGACGGCGATGTGCTCGTTCGGTGTGTGGATGTCGGTCATCCCGTTCGCGAGATTGACGCACTCGAGCCCGCGCTCGTTGAACACGTTGGCGTCGGCTGCGCCCCCCGAGAGGTCGTAGGAGACGTCGAAGCCGCACGCCTCGAGCGCGGCCGCTGCGCGCACCACCGCCTCGTCGGTGCGCGCGAAGCGGTAGCCGCGATAGCTCTTGCGCGTCTTCGTCTCGACCGAGCAATCGGCCACGCCTGCCGCAAACGTGATCGCGTCCTGCATCTCCTGCACGAGGTCTGCGAGCTTCCGCTCGTCCTGCGACCGGGCTTCGGCGACGAACGTGCACCACTCCGGGACGATGTTCGTTGCGGTACCGCCCGTGATCGTGCCGACGTTCGACGTCGAATCTTCGTCGACGCGCCCGAGCCGCAGCTCCGCAATCGCCCGTGCGGCGGCCGCGATCGCCGACCGTCCTTCCTCGGGGTGCATCCCCGAATGCGCGGCGCGCCCGTGAAAGGTCACCTCGAGGGACTGCGAGTACGGCGCGCCGAGGATCACGTTGCCGATCGGCGCAGCCTGGTCGTAGACGTACCCGAGCCGGGCTTTGAGCCTCAGGTGGTCGAAGGCGTAGGCGCCGACGAGGCCAACCTCCTCCTTCGAGGTGAAGAGCAGCTCGACGCCAGCGTGCGGGCGGTTCTCGGCCGCGATCCTGCGCGCCGCCTCGAGCATGACGGCGACGGCCGCCTTGTTGTCCGCCCCGAGGATGGTGCCGGCGGCGTTCTTGACGATCCCGTCCTCGACGACCGGCTCGATTGCGGCAGTTGGCGGAACCGTGTCGAGATGCGCGCAGAGAAACAGCGGAACGCCGTCGGCCGTCGGCTCCAACCGCGCGTAGATGTTCCCGATTTCCGAGCCTGTCTTGGGACCCGTCGCGTCCTCGTCGAAGGCGAGCCCACAGTCGCGCAGATATCTGGCCACGCGATCAGCGACCGCGCGCTCGGCGCCCGGAGGGCTCGGTAGAGCAGCGAGCTCGTTGAACAGATCGAGGACCTCCGGCGCCACCGGGGACCGATCCTACGCGGCCGGCAGGAGAACGCGGGCCGAGGTGCCTCGACCCGGCTCGGGGCGCCATCCCCGCCCCGGCGGGCGGAACGAGCCCTAGACGGTGCGCATTATCTCCGACAGTCTGACGCTCGCAAGCTCCAGGCCGCATCCCCCCGAATGAGCGAGCATTTGTTCCGCAATGTCGGCGGCTCGACACGCAGCGAGCTCGACGCTCTCGAGTCGTGCAGCCACACGCCCTGCAGCGGGCAACCCGGCCGCGCCTAGCTCGGCATTCGCAAGTGAGGTGCGGCCGAGTACCCCTTGCAGAAGGTTGTTGAAGTAAAGCGCCGCACGATAGCGCTCGAACAGCGAGCTCGATTCAAGAGGGGGAGCTTGCGGCGGTAAAATCGGCCTATTCCTTGCACCATCTAGTCAAACCTGCTGAACTGCTCCCCCATGAGCGTCTCCGAGCCGCTGATTCAATCGCCTCTCCTCGGCGAGGCGATGGAGAATGGGCCGGCCGCCGTTTTCGTGGCCGACGAGGATGGGAGGTACGTCGCAGTCAACCCCGCGGCCTGCATGCTCACGGGGTACAGCCGCGAGGAGCTGCTCGCGCTCCGAGCATCGGACGTCGCGCGCTACCCGGAGGCCGACGGAGAGTGGGCCGAGATGCGCGAAGCCGGCACGCGTATCGGCACCTCGAGGCTGACTCGCAAGGACGGGACGATCGTTGAGTTCAGCTACGTCGCAGGCGCAACCGTCGTCGCGGGCATGTCCGTCTTCGTCTCGGTTGGAGCGGCGGTCGGTTAGCCGACTTCGACGCGGGAGCGCGCCCGGGTGCGTGCGCGATCGAGCGCGGCCGCGACGAACTCGCGGAAGAGGGGTGCCGGGCGGGTCGGGCGCGACTTGAACTCGGGGTGGAACTGCGATGCGACGAACCATGGGTGATCGGGCAGCTCGACGATCTCGACGAGCCTCCCCTCCTGGAACGTCCCACTGATCACGAGTCCGCCGTCGACGAGCTGCTGGCGGAATGCGTTGTTCACCTCGTAGCGGTGACGGTGCCGCTCCGAGATCACGGCCTCGCCGTAGACCTCGCGCGTGCGCGTTCCGCCTGCCAGCTCGACGGCCTGAGCCCCGAGGCGCATCGTGCCACCGAGGTCCTCGACCTCCTTCTGCTCGGGCAGCAAGTCGATCACGGCATACGGCGTCTCCGGATCCATCTCCGTCGAGTTGGCGCCGTCGAGGCCACAGACGTGCCGTGCGTATTCCGAGACGGCGACATGCATGCCGAGGCAGATGCCGAGATACGGGATCTCGTCCTCCCGTGCGACGCGACAGGCGAGGATCTTCCCCTCCCACCCCCGCGAGCCGAAGCCGCCCGGCACGAGCACCCCGTCAGCATCCGCAAGCTCGGCGCGCGTCTCCTCGAGCGTCTTGTGCTCGGCGTCGACCCAGCGCACGTGCACCCGGCAGCCGTTGTGAATACCTGCGTGCTTGAGCGCTTCGTGCACCGAGAGGTATGCGTCGTGGAGCTGCACGTACTTCCCGACGAGCGCGATCTCGATCGATTCGTTGCGCTCGTTGATCCGCTCGGTCAACTCGAGCCACTCGCCGAGCTCGGCGGGCGGAGCCTCGATGCCCAGCTTGCGGCAGACGAGCTCGTCGAGGCCCTGCTCCTGGAGCGCGAGCGGGACGAGGTAGACGTCGGAGACGTCGGGGTTCGTGATCACCGCGTCGACGTCGACGTCGGCGAAGAGCGCGATCTTGTCGCGGATGTCGCGCTGCAGCGGCTCGGTCGAGCGGCAGACGAGGACGTCAGGGTGGATACCGATGCGGCGCAACTCGTTCACGGAGTGCTGGGTGGGCTTCGTCTTCAACTCGCCGGCCGTGTCGATGTACGGCACGAGCGTCACGTGCAGGTAACAGACGTTCTCGGTGCCCGCCTCACGGCGAAACTGCCGGATGGCCTCGAGGAACGGCTGCGATTCGATGTCGCCGACCGTGCCGCCGACCTCGGTGATCACGACGTCCGTGTCGGTTGCCTCGGCGACCGAGCGAATGCGCGCCTTGATCTCGTTCGTGATGTGCGGAATCACCTGCACCGTCGAGCCGAGGTACTCGCCCTTGCGTTCCTTGCGCAGGACACGATCCCAGATGCCGCCCGCGGTGTGGTTCGCGGCGCGCGAGAGGTTCTCGTCGACGAAGCGCTCGTAGTGGCCGATGTCGAGATCGGTCTCGGCGCCGTCCTCGGTGACGAAGACCTCGCCGTGCTGGAACGGGCTCATCGTCCCGGGATCGACGTTCAGGTACGGGTCGAACTTCTGCACTTGCACCTTCAGGCCCCGCGCCTTCAGCAGCCGTCCGAGAGACGCAGCGGTGATTCCCTTGCCGAGAGATGAGACGACCCCGCCGGTGACGAAAACGTATTTGGTCACCGCGGCAGGTCGTTTCCCGTGTTAGAGCTCACGGGCTTCGAGAGTACCAGCCGTCTCGGATGCGGGGGCCGAGCGGGCAGCCGCAACCCCGCTCGTTGCAGCAAACGCGTCTCTCAGCGCTCGAGCGAGGCGAGGAACTCGGCGCCGCCGAGCATCCGTTCGACCTCGTCGCGCCGCTGAGCGTCGTCGAGCGCCTCGATCCGGGTGTGCGTCGGGTCGCCGGCCACCTTCTCGACCCGGAAGTGCCGGTCGGCCGCCGTGGCGATCTGCGGGAGATGGGTGATCGTGACGACCTGAGCCCGTTCTGCGAGCCGGCGCAACGTGTCTGCGACTGCGTGTGCCGTCGTGCCGCCGATCCCGGCGTCGATCTCGTCGAAGACCATCGTCTCGCCGCCTGCGACCGCGGCGATCGCGAGCGCGACGCGTGAGAGCTCGCCGCCCGAGGCAGTCTCGGCGACGGGGCCGTACGGGAGGCCCGCGTTCGGTCGGATCAGGAAGACGATCTCGTCGACCCCGGTCGCAGCAGGGTCACGCTCGCTGAGCTCGACTCTGAACTCGCCGTCGCCGAGCCCGATGCTCTGCAGCTCGGACGCAACGGCCTCCGCGAATGGCGATGCCGCCGCGCGCCGAGCCGCGCGCAGCTCGGCGTGCAGGCGTACGACATCGGAGCGGGCCGTCTCGACGGCGGCTGCCGCCGCCTGCACGGGATCGCGGCCCTCCTCGAGCGCTCCCAGCTCCGCTCTCGCCTCTTCAGCCTGACGCAACAGCTCCTCGAAGGTCTGGGCGCGATAGCGCCGCTTCAGGTCGGCGAACCGGTCGAGATCAGCCTCGAGCTGCTCGAGGCGCCCCGGCTCTGCTTCGAGTGAGAGCAGGAAGCCGCGGAGCTCCGACGCGGTCTCGCGCAGCTGAAGCTCGGCCTGGCGGAGGGCGTCGCCCGCCGCCTCGAGCTCGGGCGCCAGGCGCTCGAGCGGCGCGACCGCTCGCTCTGCGGCGGCGACCAGGTCGGTCGCGCCCTCCCCGTCCTCGGGCGAAAGAGCGCTCGCGGCGGTCGCTGCGGCCTGGGCGAGCTCGGTGATGTGACGGAGCCGC
>JACDGR010000260.1 GCA_013821525.1 Actinomycetota bacterium | reverse complement strand
GGTTTCCGCTCATCCGGTCCCGCGGGGCTTGCGGTGGACGCGTCGGGTGCGCAACTCGGCAGTTAATTGACTCCCGGCGCAGCGCACCGCGGGACTGGAGGTAGAGCGACTGATAGATGGCGCTGCTGTCCATTCGCCGTTGGTACCGTCGTCAGGGACATTCCGGGAGGGACGCATGGGTGAGCGCTATGACGTGGTGATCCTCGGGGGTGGGCCAGCCGGGGAAGCAGTGGTGAGAAGGCTCGACGGCGCCGGGCTGAGCGTCGCGCTGGTCGAACGGGAGCTGGTGGGTGGAGAGTGCGCCTACTGGGCGTGTGTGCCGAGTAAGACGCTGCTGCGCGCCCCGGAGGTGCGCACTGAGGCGAGGCTGGTGCGGGGCCTGACGCAGCCGCGAAAGGCGTGGGCGCCGATCGCGGCTTATCGCGACTTCATGATCTCCGGTCTCGACGACACGGCGAAGGCGGCGAAGATGAAGGCGGCCGGCGCGACGGTCATCCGAGGTAGCGGCCGGATCGTCGGGCCGGGTCAGATCGCTATTGGAGAGAGGACGGTCGAGGCCGCGAAGATCGTGGTCGCAACAGGCACCGTTTCCGTCGTCCCGGCGATCGACGGGCTCGACCAGATTGCGATTTGGGGGACGCGGGATGTCTACACGATGGCAGCGCCACCAAAGGACGCGATCGTGCTTGGCGGCGGCCCCGTCGGAATCGAGACTGCGCAGATGCTCCACGGCCATGGCACACACGTGATCGTCGTCCAGGAAGACAGCCGACTGCTCCCCCGAGAAAACGCGAGGGTGGGAGAGGAGCTCGCGCGACTCCTGACCGAAGACGGGATCGAGCTGTATCTGGGAGCCGACGCGAAACGAGTCGAAGCCGCCAAGGGACGCGTCAAGCTCTACCTCAGCGACGGACGCTGCCTCGAGTCGGAGCGGCTCGTGGCGGCCGTTGGGCGCAGGCCCCGCGTCGAGGATATCGGCCTCGAGGCGGTCGGGCTCGAGCCCGGCGAGAGCGGCGGCATCGACGTCGACGCGCGCTGCCGGGCCGCGAAGAATGTCTGGGCGGCCGGCGATGTGACCGCCGTCATGCCGTTCACGCACGTCGCCCACTACCAAGGCGAGATCGCCGCCGACGACATCCTCGGACGACCACGCACAGCGGACTACCGAGCGATCCCTCGCGTCGTCTTCTCCGACCCCGAAGTCGCAGCAGTCGGGCTCACCCCCGAACAGGCCAACGAGCAAGGCATAGCGATCAAGCAAGGCACCGTCTCACTCGAGAAGCTCACACGGACCGGAACCTACGGCACCAGCTACTGCGGCTTCATGACGGTCATCGCCGACAGCAACCAGGGCATCCTCGTCGGCGCGTTCGCCGTCGGCCCACTCGCATCGGAATGGATCGGCGCGACGGTGATCGCGATCAAAGCGCGCATCCCGATCGCGACGCTACGCGACACCCCGATGCAGTTCCCGACCTTCGGTGAAGCGCTCAACTACGCAATCGACGATCTCTGAGCTGGCTTCCTTCGGTTCGCGGAGCCACTCGCGCACGCGAATTTCAGATGTTATGCGGCCGGGTCAGCCGTGTCGGCTGCGTCGTCGCGGACGATGATCCGCTTCCCTTCGATACGTACGATTGCTCCCCATGGCACGATGGCGTGCTGGTGGTGCATCCGTACTCCGAGGTGCGCGAGCCACGCTTTCCGCCCGACGCACAGACCCGTGACCCGCAGCTTCGCGCCCGTCAGTTCGCCGCGGAGATCGGCGCAGCGGCCGAGGACTTCGCCCGATTGCGTTACCACCTTGCGTCCCTGGAATGACGAGAATGTCCTCACTTCCCGGCTCCCGGGATCCTCTCGAGGTAGTGGCGGAAGCGATCGTCGCCTCGGCCCAGGCCCAGCTTAGGGGCTTCTTCCTTCAGTTCGACCGCCGAGTCGATCTCCGCTACCTCGCTCCACTCGACGCGCACCTTCGCGCCGCCGCCGATCCAGCCCGCCAACCTGCCGATCCAGCCTGCCCGTTCGCCCCAATAACCCGGACCGACAAGGAGCGCGACTACTTCTGGCGTCTCGCCGGGGCCGCCTTCGATTGCCAGGTCGTCGACGTTGCCGCAGCGGCGGCCGTTCTTGTCGAGCAGCTGGTGGTCGAGCACGTGCAGGCCGATGTCGAACTCGCCCCGGATCAATTCTGGCCCGCGTTCGTCAGGATCATCAGCGGGATCGCCGTCAACGCGACAGCCATGATGATCATCAGGTAGATGAACCCGACCACATTGGCGAAGCGGCCGTTGCCGTAGCGGCCCATGTAGGCCTTATCGTTTGCGACCAGCAGGATCGGGATGTAGGTGAGTGGTAGAGCGACGACGGAGAAGATCACCGCGTATTCGGTAAGCACGACGGCATCGACGCCGGTCATCACGATTCCCATCGCGAGCACGAGCAAGACCAGCCATGTGATCGTGAAGCGTGGCGCTCCCTTCGGGTGGCGGTAGCGCCCCCACTCCCAGCCGCAAAACTGGGCCAGGTTGTAGGCGCCCGAGAACACCGTATCGATCGACGCGCCGCCGACGGCGAAAAAGATCCCGATGATCCCGAGCAGCAGGCCGACCTTCCCTAGGGGGTCGCCTGCGCCGAGCGCGATCGTGCCGAGATGCTCCGGCGAGATTCCGTGCCCGAGAAAGACCGTCGCGCCGACGACCATCAGCGCTAGCGACAGCGTCCCGCCGAGTCCATAGCCGACGATCGCGTTGGCGCGGTTGAGCCCGATGTCCTTTGGCGACCACTCCTCCTCGATGCCGCCCGAGGAGTAGAAATAGACCTCGTACGGCGTCATCGCCGCTCCCAGCAGCCCGACCACGAAGTAGGCGTAGAGCAGCGGGTTGTTCTGCGAGATGTGCGGAATGAACCCGTTTCCGACCTTCGCCCAGTCGGGGCCGAGCTTCACCGCGGCCACTGCGAAGACAAGCATGCAGAGCCCGCCGTAGCCGAAGATCCGCTCGATCCAGTTGAACGAGGTCACCCAGATGACCACTGCAAACCCAATCGCGGAAAGCAGAATCAACCAGCGGTACGGGAGACCCGAGAGGAGTTGCAGCGCAATCGCCACACCGCCGAGCTCCGCCGCGAGTGTCATCAGATTCACGACCTCAGACGAGACGAGCGCGCCCAGCGCTGCCTTGAAGCCGACCCGTTCGCGGACGGCGTCGAACACCGCCTTTCCAGACACAGCGGCAACGCGGCCGCACATCTCGGTGTAGACGATGATCCCGACGACCCCGACGGGGATCACCCACATCAGCTGATAGCCGAACGTCGCCCCGGCGGCAGTGTTGAAAACGAGGTCGCCGATATCGACGAAGCCGCCAATCGCCGCGAGGATCCCGAGCGAGAGGCCGAGCAGCTTGTTCACGCGCAGCCGCCGAGCTTCGTCAAATGCCCCTCGACGGAAGTGGCCACGCCACGATCGGACGGGTGGTCATGCAGGCGCTGCAGCATCGCCGACAACCTCGCTGATTCCCTCGCCTTGGCGCGAACCTTCTCCTCGATCGAAGGGAGCGTCTTCCGCCTCGCGAGTGCGTTCGCGAGGTTCGACGACTGGATGCGCAGCTCCTCCGCCTGTTCGCGCGCGAAGAACACAGTGGTCTTCCCCTGCGCAATGTCATGCGCGAGAAGCGCTCCTTCGCAGGCCATCGAATCGATCGTCGACGAGTCGTTGGTGAGAGCGTGACGGTCGACCGTGCCGCCGTTGCAGCCTGCCAGCAAGGCCGCCAAGACAGCGAGGGCAAGGGCTCGCATCAGCACCGACGCCGCCATTATGACGACCTCTCCCGCTTCGAGCCGCGAGATGCCGGCGCGAAATCCGCGAGTCAGACAGCTGGTCCAATTGGGAGATCCGGGCACGATGCTGGTGCCCGTTATTGAGCTCTCGACGTGATTGCGCAACCCGGCGGTACTAGCAGTGCAACCTGCTACGCGAACCTGACCGTCGTTCGCTGCCTGGGTACCAGCGTCGCGCTCAACATGCGTAGCTCTGCGAAGGGTCTAATCCGATAAACGATGTAACTGCGGCTCTGGAGGCGAAAGCGAGGAATTGTCTGGGCTGACGACGACTGCGAGTCGTCGCGTCGTCAGCTGAGACGCCGAGCCAGGCCCCCGGCCCACGAGCACCTGTAGCCTCCGCCTCCCCTTGCTGCCGATCCCTATCGCCGCGATCCAGCGAACGTTGCGAGGGCGATCAGCATCCATGCCGCGAGGTAGAGGAATGCCGCTCGCGGCGAGACTGTCGTCCAGAGGAGCCCTGCGATCGCGCTGGCGGCGAAGTTGCCGAGTGACTGGATCGCTGCGAGTGCGCCGAACGCGGAGCCGCGGATGTCGACGGGTGCGTGTTCGGCGACTGCGGCGTGCTCGGCGGTTTCGACGAAGCCGATCGCGACTCCGGCAGCGACGAAAAAGACGGCAAGCGCCGCGACGCTGGCGCCGATCAGTGCGAGCCCGGCGTAGGCGACGCCGAAGCAGACGATGCCGAGCACGAGCACGAGCAGATTGCCGCGGCGATCGCCGAGCCGGCCACCGGGGATGCTCGCGAGCGTGGCTGCCGCGTTGTAGGCGATGTAGAGGCCGAGCGCGATCTTGACCGCGCTGCCGTGGCCCCAGCCGGGAGTAAGGAGCTCGGTCGCGCGCAGGATCAGCAGCGTCGCGGCAACATTCCCGACCTCGAACGCCGAGATGCCGACGAGGATCCGGCCGAGCTCGCCGTGAAGGACCGGTCGCAGCCGGATACGCAGCGGCCGGCGTTCCTGCTCGGTCGGTCGGCGCGTCGCCCGGATCGCGTAGAAGATCGCCGCGACCGCGAGCAAGCCGGGAAAGGCGCTCACGAGCATCGCTGTGCGGACGCTGAAGACCGCGACCAGCCCGAGCGCAAGCAGCGGCCCGCCGATCGCACCGAGATTATCCATCGCTAGTTGACGTGCCTACACAGGTTGTGAACGGCTGAGGGATACGTCCGGCCCTCCTTCGAGTCTGTGGGTCTCGCCAAAGACCTGCACGAAGGAGGACCGGATGTTGCATCACCGTAACGCGAAGCTCGGACTGGCTGGCCGTCACGCGCTCGTCTGCGCGATCGGCGAGGGGATGTCGTTGAGGCAAGCTGCGGCCGCTTTCAGCGTGTCGCCAGCGACTGCTCATCGCTGGTGGCCGAAGGGAAGATGGCGCTCGTCGACGTCGTCACGGCGCCGGGCATCGACCGCGACGCGGCGTTGCGG
>JACDGR010000259.1 GCA_013821525.1 Actinomycetota bacterium | reverse complement strand
CCGGCCGACGATCTGGCCGTGCTCGACGGCGAGGAGCGTGCCCTCGCGCACCTCGCGCTTACGCAGGCGGGCGCCGCAGTAGCGCTCTGCGGTCTCGAGGGCAAC
This sequence comes from Actinomycetota bacterium, assembly GCA_013821525.1. Lineage (GTDB taxonomy): Bacteria > Actinomycetota > Thermoleophilia > Gaiellales > Gaiellaceae > PALSA-600. Next base: position 5,167 of record JACDGR010000259.1, on the reverse strand, counting down.
CTTGGTCGAGGCGAAGAAGAGTCCCTCGCGACCGTCGCCGACCCAGAGGGGACGGCCGATGCCGCGTGCGAGGAAGATCGTGCCGGACTCACGCTCGTCGATCCACGCCGACGCCATCGCGCCGCGGAGATGCTCGAGCGCGCCTGCGTCGTTCCTGGAGTGGGCGGCGACCGCGAAGATCGCCTCCGAGTCGACCGTCATCCGGGGCTCGGTGCGCGAGCAGGAGTGGGGGGCCAGGAGCTCGTCGTCGTTCGTGATGATCCCGTTGTGGATCCCGACAACCGGCCCGTGCCGGACCGGGTGATTGTTCGCAGCGATTGACGGATGGCCCTTCGTGTAGTCGCGAACGTGCACGAGCAGCTGGTTTGCGTCCTGCGGCACGGATACGCGCTCGAGCAGCTGCGACGCGGGCGTCCGCTGCTTGACGACCGTCGAATACGTGTCGCTCGGACTTCGGTAGGCGTAGCCGACAGCGTCCGCGCCGCGCTCGGCGATTCCCGCGAGCAGTGACTGCGCAGCGAGCGTCCGCTCGAGTCTCGAGCGTGGACGAAGGCTGTATCCCGCAATTCCGCACATGTCAGTCGATCCTAAGGACTAGGACGGATAGTCGGCCAATTTGTTGCATACCTGAATTCCCTTTTTACATCTCAAGGCGAGCGCTCCTTCTGTCGATAGTCACCACGTGGAGCACCCGCTCTCAGATGTCCCGCTCGAAGCGGACGCGACCGAGCCTGTGCTCGAGTTGCTGCCCGCCCTCGACGAGGTCGATGCGCCCGACGACGTCGACGAGGTCGAGGAGGAGCCCGACAACGCAGTCCTCAGCGATAACGACCGACTGCAGAGCGCCGACCCGCTGAAGCTCTACGTCCGCCAGATGGGCGACGGTCGGCTGCTGACGCCGGCCGAGGAGCGCGAGCTCGCGCGCCGCAAGGATCTAGGCGACGAAGCTGCGAAGCAGCGGCTGATCGAGTGCAACCTCCGGCTCGTCATGTCGATCACGCGGAACTACACGAAGACCGGCGTCCCGCTCCTCGATCTGATCCAGGAAGGGAACATGGGCCTGATCCGCGCGGTCGAGAAGTTCGACTACAAGCTCGGGTTCAAGCTCTCCACGTACGCCACCTGGTGGATCCGGCAGGCCGTGACGCGCGCGCTGGCCGACCAGGGTCGCACGATCCGGCTGCCCGTCCATGTCGCGGAGCAGGTTCGCCGCGCTCAGCGTTCGCGGCGCCATCTCTCTCAGAAGCTGAACCGTGAGCCGACGCCGGAGGAGATCGCCAAGGATTCCGGCTTTCCGGTAGCGCGGGTCCGCGAGCTCTTCGACCTCGTCGAAGATCCCGTCTCGCTCGAGACGCCGGTCGGTGACGGCGAGAGCATGGTCGCCGACCTGATCGAGGACATCAACTCCGAGTCGCCCGATGCCGCCACGAACGTGCAGGCGCGCTCCGTCGACCTGGCCGCTGCGCTCGAGCGCCTGAACCCACGCATGCAGCATGTGATCTTGCGCCGCTTCGGCCTCGACGGCAAGCCGGCGCAGACCCTTGAAGAGGTGGGGCAGGACCTCGGCATCACGCGGGAGCGCGTACGCCAGCTCGAGACGCGTGCCCTACGCGAGCTGCGGACGGTCGCCCCGGCGCTCCAGCTCTACTTACAGCCCTAGCTGCTGTGCTCTCTAGACATTTGGCCGAGCCAAATGTCAGCTGTAGCTGAAGGGGACAGCTTCCATCTCGTGCAGCGTTGCGAGACGCTTGAGCGCTTCGACCTCAATCTGCCGGACGCGCTCACGGGTCAGGCCGAGCCGCTTGCCGATGTCCTCGAGCGTCTTCGGCTCGGCATCGTCGAGCCCGTAGCGGAGGATCACGACTGCACGGTCGCGCTCGGGGAGCGCACGCAGCGCGGCGGCGAGCGTCTGGGAGCGGAGCGAGTCCTCGACTTGCTCGTCGGGCAGCTTGCCGTCGCCCTGAACGAAATCGCCGAGCGTCGCGTCGTCGCTGTCGCCGAGCGGTGCATCGAGCGAGGTCGAGGCCCGGGCCGCGGCCTTGACTTCCTGGGCCTGCTGGAGGGGCAGGTTCGCCTCGTCGGCGATCTCCTCGAGCGTCGGCTCGCGTCCGAGCACCGCCCAGAGCGATCGCTCGGCACGGCTCATCTTCTGCATCCGCTCGACGATGTGCACCGGCATCCGAATGGTGCGCGCCTTGTCGGCGAGCGCACGGGCGACCGCCTGGCGGATCCACCAGGTCGCATAGGTCGAGAACTTGTAGCCGCGTCGCCAGTCGAACTTCTCGACGGCACGGATCAGGCCGAGGGTGCCTTCCTGAATCAGGTCGAGGAACGGCAGGCCCTGGTTGCGGTAGTTCTTGGCGATCGAGACGACGAGGCGCAAGTTCGACTGGATCATTCGCTGCTTGGCGAGCAGGTCGCCGCGCTCGATCCGCTTGGCCAGCTCGACTTCCTGGGCGGCCGTCAGCAGCGCGTGGCGGCCGGCCTCGCGCAGGAAGAGCTGGAGCGCATCGGTCGTCGTCTCCCAGGTGACCTGCAGCGGCTGCGGCGCGGGCTGAGGCTCGGCCTTGACCTCGCCGTCCGCGTTGACGTCGTTGATCAGGTCGATCGAGCGCGTCTCGAGCTCCCGGTAGACGGCGTCGATCTCGAGCGGATCGAGGTTCAACGGCTCGAGCACCTCGTTCAGCTCGGACTGGCGGATGTTGCCGCGCTCCTCGGCCGCGTCGACCAGCTGGTGCAGGTCGTCGCTCAGGAGGAGGATGTCCATCTCCGTCGCCACGCCCAATGCATCTAGCCGTGACCCGGTGAGTCCAAACCCGAACCGGCCCAATCGCGCATTATCGATCCACGCACGAGAGTCGGTGCTTTCGTGAGTCCTCGCATTGGGTGTGACGGCCTGAGCCAAGTCTTTTCGGAAGGTTCGTACTGATCGGAAGGTTCGCCCACACTGGGTGCGGGGTGTGCGCCTAGTTCTAGTGATCCGATCGGACAGCAAGCCTCCGCGCTCGAGCATGCGCCGCCTGACGCGTCCGCAACCCGCTCCAATAAGCGATTTCTCGCCACGTATAGCCCCGAGCTCGCGCATCTAGGATCGCCGCCGCCTCGGCCAAGTCGAGCGCCTGGCGAAGCTCGTCAAGCACGCCAAGACGCACGAGCGCATCGCGATCGCCTGCCGCCTCGATGAGTGCCACTAGATGCCGCACGTCGCCCCTAGTTGACATCGGCACACGGTCGCGTCAACGTAAGGAGACATGACCGCGGTCACGTACATCCTCGTCCCCGCCTCCGGAACTGGCTGGGTTCGCTGCACCGGCTGCAGCACCGTGCGATGGACGTCCTGGTCTTCCTGCCCACGGTGCAGCTCGCGCCTCTGGATCGGCGTCTAAGGGGCATTAAATCGCGATTTAATGCGCCCGTTGCCGTGCACGCTGCCGCGCCAGGCCGAGCACCTCTTTGAACTCGTACCGCACCTCACCCGTCTCGCGATCCAAAACGGGCTTCTCGCGCACGTGCACGAACTCCGGCGCCGCCCGCCGAGACTCGGCCTTCGCCGCCTCGTAACGCTCCGCTATCCAATCATCGAGCATCGCACCAGGGATCGCGCCAGGTGTGTCGATAACCCGCACGAGCTCGCTGTAGACGCGCTCGTCTCGGAGCACGGCCCGGACCTCAGCACGAAGCACGCCAAGCGGCTGAGAAAAGAAGCCGCGCGAGGGGCGAAAGCGCTTGGCGTGCTTCGTGCCAGGAGGCGGCCCCTGCTCCCGCTTGTGATGATGTAAAACCAGGTACCGAACGGCCCCAGCCGGCGTGTAGAGCGGCCGGGCACCAACGAGCCAAGATGGGCGCTCCTGCGTCTTCGAGCTCGCCCACCTCCACAGCTCAGACACGTGCGCCTCAAGAGCCGGCAGCGTCGGGACGAGCTCGCCGTACTTGTTCGGCTGCATCACCACCTCGGACTGGCTGTACTCGATTCCCTTCACGAGATGGTGGAGGTGGGGGAGGCGCACCGGAAACGTCTCAGCCGTCCACTCGAGAAAACCGCAGTACTCAACCTGCCGGCCGTGCAGCTTGCGCAACTCGTCCCAGAGGCGCTTCTCAGCGTCTCTAAGCCCGTGCAGGCTCGTGCCCCGTGTGCGGGTGGTCGTCAGGATCCCGATCCGAGCAAAGCCTCGAGAGTCGGCCCCATGAAGCTGGAGAAGCAGAGCGTTCTCGCACGCCGACAGCATCGAACAGTAGTCACACCGGTTCGGCGCCTGGCACCTCGCAAACGCAATCGTGCCATCCTCATAAAGCCAGCCGACACCGCGCGACGGTTGCGCGCAAAAGAACTCAGGACAGACCCGCGGGTCGCCAGCAAAGCGAGGGGCGAAGTCCTCGGGAGGGCCGCCGCGAGGGGCCGCCGGAAGCGTCTCTCGGGATCTTTCCCTAAGTACGGCAAGAGACGGCACCGAAGCCGCCGAGATCTCAGACACCGACAGTCAGCCGCCGACGATCGTCTCTCGGTGCTCAGCCTCCAGACGATCGAGCTCCCAGCGAGCGAGCTCGTTGCCAACGACAAGCCGCACCCACTGGGATCGAGTCACTCCGGCCGCGGCCGCAGCCCGCGTCAGCTCAGACGACGTACGAAGCGAAAGTCGCACGTTCACGAGACACGGATAGCGCCGAGCCATCAGAGACGGCCCTCCGGGCCGGCAGAAAAACTCTCTTCGGGGGGACGCCGCCGAATTATCCGCCACGTGCTCGCCGAGTCAACTCGCTCCGCGAGTCCGCTTCGCGGCCCTACGGGTGACACGGCTCCGCGCGCGGCATTCGGCTCAGATACGTCCCCCCGGCCTGGGTGAGGCGCAACGAACCCAGGAGGTGCTTCTCCATGAACGGCTTCTTCGACCAGCCGCGTGTCCGAGCCGCTGCAACCCGCGAGATCCACATCGAGCTCATCGCCGCCCGCATCGCCGAGCTCACCCCCGACCTGCGCACCGACCTGCTGCACGCGATCGTCGCACACAACGAGCTGTGGACCCGCAGACGTGCGATCACGCCAACGCCGCTCGAGATACAGAGGCGTGTCTGCCGTCTCGACGAGTTCGCCGAGGCGCTCGCCGGCCAACCCACGCCGCCAGCAGACGAGCGTGATCAGAAGTCCCGGTAACAGGTAACGCAGCTGCAC
>JACDGR010000258.1 GCA_013821525.1 Actinomycetota bacterium | reverse complement strand
CTACGACGCCGAAAAGGTTCCCTACGAGCAGCTGCTCGCGACGTTCTGGGCCGAGCACGACCCGACGCAGGTCAACCGTCAGGGGCCTGACGTGGGCTCGCAGTACAGGACCGTGATCTTCGTCGACGGTGAGGATCAGCGCGCTGGCGCCGAGGCATCACGCGCGCGTGTCGCCGAGCGGATCGGCCGCCCGGTCGCGACGACGATCGAAGATGCGCCGCCGTTCTGGGAGGCCGAGGACTATCACCAGCAGTACCTCGAGAAGCGCGGCCTCGCGAGTTGCACGCCCCGCCTCGCGACCGCAACCTCCTAGCTCCAGCTGAAGGCCCTCGGGCACCTCTCTCTCGTCCGCCGAGGCGAGAGGTGCCCGCCGCGGTTGCGCTAGGTGTGCGAAGAGACCGCTACGGGAACGCCAGAGCTATGACACTCGAACCGCCTACACCTGCACCCGATCCGATGCCGCTTCCGACGGAGCCCGAGCCGTCGGACCCGCCGCAGATCTAGCTCGAGCTTCGGCTCATGTGCTGCCGGCTCCGTCCCGCTCGACGGAGCCGTCAGCTTGCCCTCGTCTCGCCGGGTCAGCGCGTGATCAGGCGGAAGAACAACCCGCCCGTATTGCACGCGCGGAGCTTGCGCCGCAGTTCGGTCTGGCTCATGACGCTCTCCTTTGGTACCGCAGTAGAAGCTGGAGCTGTGATCCTCGAGGCCCCACCGCATCGGGCCCCGCTTGATCAGTGTGTTCGATCAGGCGCGCTTGACCAATCGCCCATTCGGTGGTTGACCAGGGTGGTTGACCCGGGGTGGGGGCCGGAGCGGTTAGCTGACGGCTTCGCGGGCACGTTTCGCCTTTGAGGCGAGTGAGGCGCGCTTGCCGGCGTCGAGCTCGACCTTGCGCAGGCGGATCCCCTTCGGCGTCACCTCGACGCACTCGTCGTCCCGGATGAACTCGAGCGCCTGCTCGAGGGAAAGCGGTCGCGGTGGGATCAGGCGGATCAGCTCGTCGGAGCCGGAGGCCCGCATGTTGGTCAGCTTCTTGGGCTTCGACGCGTTCACGTCGAGATCGTCACGGCGTGCGTTCTCTCCGACGATCATCCCCTCGTAGAGCTCGTCGGTCGGCGAGATGAAGAGTGATCCACGTTCCTGCAGGTTCTCGATCGCGAAGCCGGTCGCGACGCCGCGGCGGTCGGCAACGAGGCTGCCGGTCGGCCGAGTGCGCAGCTCGCCGAACCACGGCTCCCACCGCTCGAAGACGTGGTGCATGATCCCGGCGCCGCGCGTTTCGGTCAGGAACTCGGTGCGGAACCCGATCAGGCCGCGCGCGGGCACGAGGTACTCCATGCGCGCCCAGCCCGTGCCGTGGTTGACCATCTGCTGCATGCGCCCCTTGCGCAGCGCGAGCAACTGCGTGACGACGCCGACGTACTCCTCGGGAACGTCGATCGCAACGCGCTCGACCGGCTCGTGACGCTTCCCGTCGATCTCGCGGACGAGCACCTCCGGCTTGCCGATCGTCAGCTCGAAGCCTTCGCGACGCATGATCTCGGCGAGCACGGCGAGCTGCAGCTCGCCGCGGCCCTGCACCTCCCAGGTGTCCGGGCGCAGCGTGTTCAGCACACGCAGCGAGACGTTCCCGACGAGCTCCTGGTCGAGCCGCTGCTTGACCTGGCTCGCCGTCAGGCGCGTGCCTTCCGTGCCGGCGAGCGGCGAGGTGTTGATGCCGATCGTGATCGAGAGGCTTGGCTCGTCGACCGAGGTAACGGGCAGCGGACGGGGATCGTCCGGGTCGGCAATCGTCTCGCCGATCGTCACCTCGGGCAGGCCCGCGAGCGCGACGATCTCGCCGGGGCCGGCCTCGTCTGCGGGGACGCGGTCGAGCGCCTGAGTGATGAAGAGCTCCGTCGCGCGGGCGTTCTCGATCTCGCCGTTCGCACGGCACCACGCGATCTGCTGGCCCTTCTTCAGCGTCCCCTGCCTGACGCGCAGCAACGCGAGGCGACCGACGTACGCCGACGCGTCGAGGTTCGTGACGAGCGCCTGCAGCGGATGCTCGGGGTCGTAGGAGGGGGGCGGGATCGTCTCGAGGATCGTCTCGAAGAGCGGCTCGAGGTCGTCGGCGAGCGCGGTCGGGTCGAGCCCGGCGCGGCCGTCGCGAGCGATTGCGTAGACGATCGGGAACTCGATCTGCGCCTCGGTCGCGTCGAGGTCGAGGAAAAGCTCGTAGACCTCGTTCACCACCTCCTCGACGCGAGCGTCCGGCCGGTCGACCTTGTTCACGACCAGGACGACGGGCAGCCGCTTCTCGAGCGCCTTGCGCAGGACGAATCGGGTTTGCGGCAGCGGTCCCTCGGAGGCATCGACGAGGAGCAAGATCCCGTCGACCATCGTCAGACCGCGTTCCACCTCGCCACCGAAGTCCGCGTGGCCGGGCGTGTCGATGATGTTGATTTTGACCTCGCCGCGCTGAACGGAGGTGTTTTTCGCGAGGATCGTGATCCCCTTCTCGCGCTCGAGGTCGCCGGAATCCATCACGCGCTCGTTCACGTCCTGGTTCTCGCGGAACGAGCCGGATTGCCAGAGCATCGCGTCGACGAGCGTCGTCTTGCCGTGGTCGACGTGCGCGACGATCGCGACGTTGCGCAGGTCGTTGCGCTCGATGAGATTCGGGTTCGGCACGGGGGATGAGGGTAGCGCCCCAGACCTCGCCCGCCGTCCCACCGGAGCTTCGGCGGATCACGCTGAGGATGCTGATGCGCATGTCACGTGTCGGGCAACCGGGCAAAAACAGCAACAATGGGCTCGATGCGCGCGCTTCAGATCGCTCTCCTCGTGGCACTTGTCGCCGCCCTCGCCGCCTGCGGCGGCTCGAAGAACGGCGGGGGCGCTGGCCTCTCCGCAACCTCTGGCGGGCTCGTTGCCGACGTCTCCAAGCCGCAGATCGTTGAGGGGCCGGAGAAGATCACTGCCTCGGCTCAGATCAAGGTCGGCGGCGTCGCCGGCAAGCATCTGACGCTCGAGTGGGGGCTGGTCGATGCGCTCCAGGGCAACGAGTCACAGTCGGAGATCGTCGTCCGCCGCTACGTGACGACGCGCAAGGTCGTGACGCACGAAGAGTCCGTTTCGATCCCGACCAGCAAGGCGTTCAAGCCCTACCTGATCCACTTCGTGATCTACGCCCCGGACGGGTCGTACCTGGATTCGGTCGACACGAAAGAATTCGGCAAGGGAACCTGACGATCGGTTGCTAGGCCGTCGCGGCGAGCTGTCCGCAGGCGGCGGCGATGTCGCGGCCGCGCGTGAGTCGCACCGTCGGCGAGAACCCGGCCCGGTGCAACGCATCCTTGAAGTCCTGGATCCGCTCACGCGAGGAGCCGTCGTACATGCCCGTCGGGTTGTACGGGATCAGGTTGAGCTTGAAGATCTGCCGGTCGAGCAGCGCGGCGAGCTCGCGGGCGTGCGCGAGCGAATCGTTGATGCCGTCGAGCATCACGTACTCGACGAATACCTGACGCCGGTAGAGCTCGTAGTAGCGGACGCATTCGGCGAGGACGGCTTCGAGTGGGAAGCGGTCGTTGACCGGCATGATCTCGCTGCGCAGGGCGTCGGCGGGTGCGTGCAGCGAGAGGGCGAGTCGGATCGGCTCGGTCACCTCGTCGACGAACCGGGTCAGCCCCGGCAGCCAGCCGACGGTGGAGATGGTCGTTCGCCTGGGCGTCACGCCGACGTCTGGCAGGCGCCGCGCGGCCGCGATCACCGAGTCGAAGTTGAGCATCGGCTCACCCATGCCCATGAAGACGACGTGGTCGATCGGTTCCTTGCGGCGGAAGTGGAGCGCCTGGTCGAGGATCTCCCACTCGGTCAGGTTGCGGCGAAACTGCATCTGGCCGGTCGCGCAGAACGTGCACGTGAGCGGGCAGCCCGACTGTGACGAGACGCACACCGAGCGGCGGCCGTCGCGGAAGCGCATCAGCACCGCTTCGAGCGGGTGGCCCTCATGCGTGTGGAAGAGCGCCTTGATCGTCCCGTCGCTCGACACCGCTTCGTGCATGAGCTCAAGGGTCGAGAACGGCACCTGCTCGGTGAGCGCGACGCGCGTCTCAGCCGACACGTTCGTCATCTCCTCGTACGAGGTCGCCCCGCGAGCCGTCCACTCCCACACCTGCCGCGTGCGGTAGGCGGGCTCGCCGGCGAGCACCTCGGAGACGCGCTGCAGGTCCATCAGGACACCGTAGCCCGCTGACCCGCCGAGTCACAGAGCCGGCTCACTTGCGCGACGCTTCGTTCACGGAGGCTGCCGCCGGTCGTGTCTCGGCGCGGCCCGTCCCTTGCCGCCCCGGCCGAATAGAGCGTGGTGCCTCCTGGATCGGCTCTGCAAGACCGAGTCCCGGTATCCTTGGCGACCGGTCGCCCAGGCAGGTACGCGTGTCGGCCGGGGGTGCGTGACAGATCCGACACGGTGGCTGCCTCCAAGAGCCCCCTACGCCTTCTCGGTCGGAGCAACGTGGTCTGGTGTGAGGTGAGCAAGCTCGCGGGGAGGCTGTGCGGAGCGAAATTGACCGGGATCGTTAGATTGCCGGACGTGATCGATCTCCGCTCGGATACTCAGACGACGCCCTCCCGCGCGATGCGCGAGGCGATGGCCGCCGCCGAGGTGGGAGACGAGCAGGAGCGCGAGGATCCGACCGTTCTGGAGCTCGAGCGCCAGACCGCGGCGCTGCTCGGCCAGGCGGACGCCGTGTACCTGCCGACGGCGACGATGGGCAACCAGATCGCACTGGCGATCCTCGGCGAGCGCGGCACCGAGCTTGTGGTCGAGCAGAACGCACACATAATGATCTCCGAGCTCGGAGGCGCCGCGTTCCATTCGGGCTTGCAGACCCGGGGAGTGCCGGGGCACCTCGGACGGATCAGCAGCGAGCAGCTGCGCGCGACGATGCACGCTGACGGCAGCTTCCACACACCGCGCACCTCAGTGCTTGCGCTCGAGAACACGCACAACGCGTCCGGCGGAACGGTCTGGCCGCTCGCCGAGCTGCAGGCGCTCGTCGCCGAAGCGCGAGAGCTCGGTATCCGCCCGCACCTCGACGGCGCACGGCTCTTCAACGCGGCGCTCGCAACGAAGGTGGGGACAACGGAGATCGGGTCACTCTTCGACACGGTCGTCGTGCGTCTCTCGAAGGGGCTCGGCTGCCCACTCGGCGCGCTGATCGCCGGCTCGCACGAGCTGATGCACCGTGCCCGGATGGAGAAGCACCGCTTCGGCGGTGCGATGCGGCAGGCGGGCATCGTTGCCG
>JACDGR010000257.1 GCA_013821525.1 Actinomycetota bacterium | reverse complement strand
GGCGGCCCAAACCGGCGCCTACACCCACGGCAGATCTCAGGGGAGCTGCCGAAGATCGGCCTGCGCCAACATGTTCCAAGGCGACGTGTCCTGGGGCCTGTCCCCGAGACACGGCGGAACGAGACACGTCCCGGGGACAGACCCCGGAACATGTCCGTTCGAGACAGGGAGGGGGTGCGGGAGCTCAGGCCAGGAGCGTCCGGTGGCGGGCGAGTGCGGCGAGGACGGCTTCGATGTCGTCCGAGGTGTTGTAGGCGTGCGCCGAGATGCGCAGGTTGCCGTCGCGATCCGAGGTGACGACCCCCTCCTCGCCGAGGAGCCGGACGAGCTCGGGCGCATCGGTCGAGGCGATGCAGACGAGGGCGCCGCGCCGCTCCGGGTCACGCGGGGTGACCAGCGACCCGCCGAGCTCGTCGATGCCCGCGACCAGCGATTCGTTCAGCGCCGTTACGTGCTCGCGCGTCTCCGCGACCCCGATCTCCATCATCAGCTCCATGCCGGCGATCCCGGCGTAGAGGGACGGGATCGGCGGTGTGCCCGACTGGAACCGCCGCGCCGTGGGCGATGGCGCGTAGCGGGTGTGATCCATCTCGAAAATGTCGCGATCCGCGAACCAGCCGGTCTCCGTCGGGACGAGCTCCTGGGAGAGGCCGGGGCGCACCCACATGAACGCGAGCCCCGCAGAGCCGAGCAGGTACTTGAGGACACCGGCTGCAAGCGCGTCGACGCCGAGTTCCGTGACGTCCAGTGGGTAGGTGCCGATCGCCTGGTACGCGTCGAGCAGAACGAGCGCCCCCCGCTCGCGCGCGACCCCTGCAATCTCCTCGACCGGCAGCCGCGCGCCGTTGCGGTAGCAGACGCCCGTGATCGAGACCATCGCCGTGCGCTCGTCGATCGCCTCCGCCACACGCTCCGGCGCCACGACGTGCACCTCGGCTCCGCGCAGCTGCTGCGCATGCCAGATCTGGCCGATCGTCGGGAACTCGTAGCCGCTGATCACGACTTTCGGACGTTCGGTGAAGTCGAGCGCGCTCGCGAACGCGCTCACTCCCGCCGAGAGCGACGTCGTGACGGCCACGTCGTCGGCCTGGGCGTTGACGAGCCGCGCGAAGGTTGCCCGCGCGGTCTCGGAGCGCTCGACCCAGTAGTCCCACGGCGCACCGCGCTCGTCCCAGCCGGTGAGATAGTCGTCGTAGGCGGCGCGCACCGAGTCCGAGAGCGCGCCCTGCGAGCACGAGTTGATGTAGGTCAGCCGCTCGAAGATCGGGAAACGACCTCGGCAGTTGGCGACCGAGGTCTGCCCCGCGCTAACGGCCAAGGTAGGCCTTCCTCAGCTCTTCGTTCTCGCGCAGGTCGGCGGCCGGCCCTTCGAGGACGAGCCGGCCGGTCGAGAGCACGTAGCCGCGATCGGCAATCGAGAGCGAGACGTTCGCGTTCTGCTCGACGATCAGCATCGCAACACCCGACTCGTGCACCTGCTTGATGATCTCGAAGTTGCGCTCGACGAGGATCGGCGCGAGTCCCATCGACGGTTCGTCCATCAGGAGCAGCTTCGGCCGCGACATCAGCGCACGTCCCATCGCGACCATTTGCTGCTCGCCGCCTGAGAGCGTGCCTGCGAGCTGGGAGCGACGGTCGTGCAGGAGCGGGAAGAGGTCGTAGACCCGTGCGAAGTCCTCCTTCGACGGTCCGCCGCGAAGGTATGCGCCCATCTCGAGGTTCTCGAGCACGGTCATCGGCGCGAACAGGCGACGGTTCTCCGGGACGATGGCGAGTCCGCGCCCGATCCGATAGCTCGTCGCACGCTTCGTCACATCCTCCCCGTCGATGCGCACCGCGCCATTGCGCGGACGCACGATGCCGAGGATCGTCTTCAGCGTGGTCGACTTCCCCGACGCGTTCCCGCCGAGCAGGCACACGAGCTCGCCCGCGCGGATGCTCAGCGAGAGGCTCTGCAGGATGTGGATCTGGCCGTAGTACGTGTCGACGGCATCCAGCTCGAGCAGCGGCGCCTGCGTGGCAGGCTCGCTCACTTCGTCGCCGCCGTCTGGAGCCCGAGGTAGGCCTCGATCACCTGCGCGTTCGTTGCGACCGACTCGAACGACCCCTCCGCGAGCTTGACGCCGTGATCGAGCGCGACGACGCGATCCGAGATGCCTTCGACGACGTGCATGTCGTGCTCGATCACGAGGATCGTGTAGCCGCCCGCGGTGCGCAACTCACCGATCAGCTCGGTGATCTCGTGCGTCTCCGCCGGGTTCATCCCGGCTGCCGGCTCGTCGAGCAGCAAGATGCGCGGATTCGTGGCGGTCGCACGCGCGATCTCGAGCCGCCGTCTGTTCGCGTAGGAGAGCGAGTACGCGGGCTGGTCCCAGCGATAGCCCATCAGCCGCTTGCCGAAGAACGCGAGCCGCTCCTCCGCGAGCGCCTCGATCTCACGCTCCTCCCGGCGCATGCCGGGCGTCCGCAACATCGAGCGGAAGACGCCGGCCCGCGTGTGGCCGTAGGCGGCGGCCATCACGTTCTCCTTCACCGACATGTTGAGGAAGAGCCGCAGAGTCTGGAACGTGCGCGAGATCCCCCGCTGGCTGATCTGGTGTGGCTGCAGGCCGACGATCGAGTCGCCCGCGAGCGTGATCGAGCCCGAGTCGGGTCGATAGATGCCGGTGATCAGGTTGAAGAGCGTCGTCTTTCCCGCTCCGTTCGGGCCGATCACGCTGACGATCTCGCCCTCGTCGACGTGCAGGTCGAGGCCCGAGACGACGCGCAGGCCGCCGAAGGCGAGCGAGACCTCGCGCAGCTCGAGCAGCGGTGCGGGTGCGCTAGACAATCTCGACCCTCCGCTCGCCGAGCAGGCCGTTCGGGCGCAGCACCATCAGCGAGATCAGGATCAGCCCGAGAATGATGTAGCGCGCGGGCTCGGGCTTCGCGAGCATCACGTTCTCCCACACGAACGCCGCGAGATACAGCGTCGGCACGAGCAGGACGAGTCGCAGCCAGCCGCTGACGAGGGTGAGCAGGAGCACGGCCGCGATCAGGCCGATGTAGGTCGTGGGCGCGATCCAGCTCGCGAGATGCGAGGGCACGACGACCCAGTGCCCGACGACGCCGGCGAAGCCGCCGGCATGCTCGCCTGCGACCCAGCGGTGGTCGTGCGCGCTTGCGAGGACATGCAGCACGAGGCCGAGCACGAACGTCGCTCCGGCGACAAGCCCGAGCCTCCTCGAGAACCGGAACATGAGCAACAGGCCGCCGATCAGGACGATGTAGAAGAGCAGGCGGCCCTTGCTCGGCTCGCGCAGCAGTTCGAGCGCGGGACTGACGACGATCGCGCCGAGCACCACGCCGGGCTGGCTGCCCGAGCCTCCGAGGATCACCATCGTGTAGATGATGATCAGGAGCACGAAGTAGAAGGAGAGCGGGAAGACGCTGGCGTTCAGCGCCGCGAAGACGGTACCGGTGAGCGCGGCGACCGCGGCCCCGAACGAGAAGCTCATGAGCTTCAGCCAGCTGACGGGCATCCCCATCGCCTCGGCCGCGAGTGGGTCTTCACGCAGCGAGCGCCAGGCCCGGCCGGTGCGCGAGCGATTGACGAACCGCAGTGCGATGTAGACGAGCGCGAAGATTCCAAGCGCGACGTAGAGATACGCGACCGCGAACACGCCCTGGTGCTGGACGGCGAGGTCGTGGCCGAGTACGTGGAACGGGTCGACGTTCAGGATCCCGTTCGGGCCGCCGGTGATGTTGTGACCGAACGCCGAGTCGCCGTTCGTCGTCAGCGTCTGGAACAGCTGCAGGAAGAACAGCGTCACGATCGCGAGGTAGTCGCCGGTCAGCCGCCGGGACGGTAATCCAAGCAGCAGGCCGACGATCGCGCCGATGATCACGACGAGCGGCACCACGAGGAGCGACGGCAAGTGGATGCCGAACTTCGGCGAGTCGAGAATCGCGTACGCGTATGCGCCGACGCCGTAGAAGGCGACGTAGCCGAGGTCGAGCAGGCCACCCCACCCGACGACGATGTTCAAGCCGAGCGCCAGCAGCATGTAGAGCACCGTGTCGAACGCGACGCGGCGCACGTACCCGCTCGACTCGACAAGCGGCAGCAACGAGAACAGTGCGAGAAAGAGGACAAGCCAAGCCCACCACGGCACTTGGCGCAGCCGGTCTTCGGCAGAGGCGAGCGGCCCGCTCTTGAAGACGCGCGCGGCCGCGTGCCGGGCGACCCACTCGTCCTGGCCGACCGCGGGGCCGCCGGCGGGCGTGCTCGATCCGGTGGGTGTTGAGTCGCTCATGCTCAGACCTTCCGAATGTCTGCCCGGCCGAGGAGCCCTTGCGGCCTGAAGATCATGAAGGCGATCAGGATCGAGAAGACGATCAGATCCGACCACCTGGTCGAGATGTAGCCCTGCGCGAACGACTCCGCGAAGCCGAGGATGAGGCCGCCGGCCATCGCGCCGGGGATCGAGCCGATGCCGCCGATCACCGCTGCCGTGAACCCCTTCAGACCGGCGATGAACCCGATCGACACGGTTGTGGGGACCCGCAGCGCGAAGAGAACGCCCGCCGCTCCAGCGAGCGCGGAGCCGAGCACGAAGGTGAAGACGATCACCTTGTCGATGTCGATGCCCATCATCGCGGCGGCCTCACGGTCGAATGAGGTGGCGCGCATCGCCTTACCGGTGCGCGTGCGGTTGACGAGCACCCAGAGCAGGATCATCAGCACGAATGCAGCGACAACGATGATCACGCGCAGCAGTGGCACGTGAACGTTGCCGATGTTGAAGCCCTTGATGTAGAGCGATGCGCTTGCTAGATCGAACGTGTCGTAGTTGCGCGGGGTCGCCCCGAACAGGAGTTGCATCGAGTTCGCGAGGAAGAAGGAGACGCCGAGCGCGCTGATCAGCGGCGCGATACGCGGCGCGTCGCGCAAGGGCCGGTAGGCAAAGCGCTCGATGACGACGCCGAGCGCTGCGCAGCCCGCCATGGCCGCGGCGGTGATGAGCACGAGCAAGAGCCAGATCGGGACGATCGGATCGCTGACGCCGCCGAGCACCTGCAGCACCCCGAAGCCGATGAACGAGCCGACCATGAACACGTCGCCGTGCGCGAAGTTGAGGAGCTTCAGAACGCCGTAGACCAGCGTGTAGCCGAGCGCGATCAGGGCGTAAACGCTCCCGAGCGTCAGGGCGTCGATGCTGAGCTGGATGAATTGATCCACGGGGTGAGCGAAGAATAGGGGCGGCCCGGTCTCCCGAGCCGCCCCTGTCGTTCAATTGCGTTCGCTGGCTA
>JACDGR010000256.1 GCA_013821525.1 Actinomycetota bacterium | reverse complement strand
CTACTGGGGGCTCCGGCAGACACTCGTCTCGCGCCGTGACGAGCTCGAGATCTTCGACCGCGCGTTCGCGGCGTGGTTCCTGCGCGTCTCCGACCGGCTGCCGACGGCGCCGGAGCTTCCGCGACGGCCGGGGCAGCGTCGGAAGGGTGGCACCCCAGGGCCCGGGCCGGAGCTGGACGGCGGCGAGATCGAAGTAGGGGCGTGGAGCTACGACGAGCTCCTGCGGACGCGCGACTTCGCGACGATGTCGCCCGAGGAGTTCGCCCGCGCGCGCACGCTGATCCGGCGGATCGCGTTGTCGCGCCCCCTGCGGCGCACCCATCGCCTGCGCCGCGACCGTCGGCGCGGTGCGCTCGACGTGCGCGCGCTCGTGCGTGCCTCGCTCGCGACCGGCGGCGACCCTGTGCACCGGGCGTACCGAAGCCGGTCATCCGCACCGCGCAAGGTCGTCCTGCTGCTCGATATCTCGGGCTCGATGGAGGCCTATGCCCGTGCTCTCCTCCTCTACCTGCATGCCGCACAGGGATCGGGGCGCGGCATCGAAACCTTCGCCTTCGGCACGCGCCTGACGCGGCTGACCGCCGAGCTCGGTCTCCGCGATCCGGACACCGCGCTCGCCGCCGCAGCCAAGCGCGTCGTCGACTGGTCGGGCGGTACGCGCATCGGCGACTCTTTGAAGCACTACAACGACGTCTGGGGTCGCCGCGCGCTGACGCGAGGCGCGATCGTCGTGATCCTCTCCGATGGTTGCGAGCGAGGCGATCCCGCAGGAGTTGCGACCGAGATGGTGCGCCTCTCGCGCCAGGCGTTCGCGGTCGTGTGGGTCAACCCGTTGAAGGGGCATCCCGAATATCAGCCGCTCGCAGGAGGCATGCAGGCGGCCTACGCGTACGTCGACCGCCTGCTCTCGGGCCACGATGTTGCGAGCCTCGAGGCCCTGGGTAGTGTTCTCGGCGGCATCGAACGGAGGCATGTGGCGTGAAGGAGATCGTCGAAGACGTCAAGCGCTGGCGCGAGTGCGGTGAGCGTGTCGCGGTCGCGACCGTCGTCGCAACGCGGCGATCGGCGCCGCGTCCGATCGGCGCGAAGTTCGCGGTCTCCGAGGCGGGAGAGATGTGCGGCTCGGTCTCCGGAGGCTGCGTAGAGAACGACGTCGCCGTCCAAGCGCTCGAGGTGATCGCATCCGGCGAGCCGCGGCTCCTCAGCTACGGCATCTCGGACGAGCAGGCGCTCGGCGTCGGGCTCCCGTGCGGCGGCGAGATCGATGTCTTCCTCGAGCGCCTCGATTGACGCTCACTGACCGGCTGCTCGAGCTTGCCCGTGGCGAGGAGCGGGCGGTGCTCTTCACCGTGCTCGAAGGCGAGCACAGTGGGGCCAAGCTGCTCGTGCTCCTCGAACGGGACGAGCTCGTCGGCGACGATCCACTCGGGCTCGCGCCGCTCGCTCCGGGCCTGCGGCGGAACGGCCAGCTCGACCGGCCGGGCGCGGCGGTCTTCGCCGAGGTGTTCGGGCCGCCGCCGAGGCTCGTCGTCGTCGGCGCGGTCGACACTGCCGAGGCGCTGTGTGCCGCTGCGAAGGCTGTTGGCTGGCGCACGATCTGTGTCGATGCCCGCGCCAAATACGCAACGGCCGAGCGGATGCCGAGCGCCGACGAGTTGTACGCCGAGTGGCCCCAAGACGCGTTTGTGCACATCGCACCCGACCGCAACACAGCGGTCGTCGTGCTGACCCACGACGAGAAGTTCGACATCCCCGCACTCGTCGCAGCTTTCGGGACGGAAGCGTTCTACATCGGTGCGCTCGGCAGCAGGCGTGCGCAGTCCAAGCGGCGCGAGCGCCTGATCGAGGAGGGAATCACCGCCGAGCAGCTCGAGCGCCTGCGCGGGCC
This sequence comes from Actinomycetota bacterium, assembly GCA_013821525.1. Classification (GTDB taxonomy): domain Bacteria; phylum Actinomycetota; class Thermoleophilia; order Gaiellales; family Gaiellaceae; genus PALSA-600. The sequence continues at coordinate 3,436 of JACDGR010000256.1, read as the reverse complement.
CGTCGGTCTGGACATCGGCGCCGAGACTCCTGCCGAGACCGCGGTGTCGATCCTGGGCGAAGCGCTCGCCCTGCGCGCCGGGCGCCTCGGCGGTCCGTTGCGCGAGGCGGCTGGTCGCATTCACGTCGAGCGCTAAGGAGATGTCTGATGCCACGGGCGTTGGTTTTGGGGGCGGATCCAGACCAAGCAGGACGTTCGACTCGCCCGAAGGAAAGGCAGGATGCCTTTTCAAGGGTGAGGCGGGCGTCATGCGCCGCGTCTGGGCCGTTCCCAGACCGGCGTACCGTGGCGTCAGCCATCTCGTAGCGCTTGGGCCGGCCGAGGCTTTACAGCGGCAGGCCCCAGGTTGTACGTTCCGCCCGCGAGCGTCGGTCTGGGCGCTCCCAACCACGAGAGAGGAGCGGGATGCCCGTCAAGGTGCTGTCCGAGAGGGTGCGCGAGCTCGTCGACGAGGACGTCGAGGTCGAGCAGATCGCGACGGGATTCACGTTCACCGAAGGGCCGATCTGGATGACCGACGGCTCGCTGCACTTCAGCGACATGCCGGGTGACAAGCGCCGCCGCTGGCATCCCGAGGACGGGGTGGAGGTGCTGCGCGACCCGAGCAACAAGTGCAACGGGATGACGCGCGACAACGACGGGAACCTGATCGTCTGTGAGCACCGCACGAGCTCGGTCGTCCGCGAGCGACCCGACGGGACGCGCGAGACGCTCGCGACACACTGGGGCGACAGGGAGCTGAACAGCCCGAACGACGTGATCGTTGCGTCCGACGGCTCGATCATCTTCACGGATCCGACCTACGGTCGCATGCCGGTTTTCGGCTTCGAGCGCCTGCAGGATCTCGACTTCCAGGGCGTCTATCGGCTACCGGCGGGCGGCGGCGACCTGCAGCTCCTGATCGACGACTTCGAGCAGCCGAACGGTCTGTGCTTCACGCCCGACGAGTCGCAGCTCTACATCAACGACACCGTACGCGCGCACATCCGGGTCTTCGACGTCGGGCCAGACCACGCGCTTTCGAACGGCCGCATCTTCGCCGAGGGCATCGGAACCGGCGACCACACAACGGGTGAGCTCGTCGACGGCATGAAGCTCGACGAACAGGGCAACGTCTACGTGACCGGCCCGAAGGGCGTCTGGATCTTCGCGCCCGACGGGGAGCAGCTCGGCGTGATCGAGGTGCCGGAGAACGTCGGCAACGTGAACTGGGGCGACGACGACTGGCGCTCGCTCTTCATTCCCGCCTCGACCTCCGTCTATCGCGTGCGGATGAAGGTCGCCGGCAACCCGCTTCCCTACATGAAGAGCTGAAAAAGGAGAGCCTCGTGGAGACCATCGACCCGAAATCAACCGCGCTCGTCATCCAGGATCTGCAGAACGACGTGATCATCGAGGGTGGTGCCTTCGCCGACTCGGGCGCGCCCGCTCACGCGACGAGCCAGAACGTCGTCGCGAACGTCGCCGAGCTCGCTACGGCATGCCGGAAGGCTGGTGTCCCGGTGATTCACATCTGGTACGTCGTCGAGCAGGACGCGCCGGGCTTGAAGCAGAACGCGCCGCTCTTCCAGGGCGTCAAGGACGCGAACGCGCTCGTGCGCGGCACGTGGGGCGCTGCGCCGGCTGACGGCCTCGAACCGCAGGACGGCGATCACGTCGTCGAGAAGATGCGCATGAACGGCTTCTACGAGACCCGGCTCGACATCTTGCTGCGCGGTCTCGGCGTCGAGACGCTGCTGATCAGCGGCGCGTGGACGAACATGTCGATCGAGCACACGGCGCGCCACGCGGCCGACGCCGGCTACCGGGCGGTCGTCGCTTCCGACGGCACGTCGACGGTCGATGACGAGTGGCAGAACGCCGCGCTCAGCTATGCGATGCAGAACGTCGCGACGGTCGCGACCTGCGCGGAGATCGCTGCGGCGCTCGGCTAGATGGTTGATCGATAGTTCGAGTGCGCCAATTGTCGCTCAACCATCTAAAGGCACGTGATGTGGAGCTGCGCGCGGTCCCTATGATCACGGGGTGAGCGCGCTCGCGGATCTGCCACTGCTCGAGCTCTCGTCGGACTCGGGCGAGACCTTCCCGGTCGACGATCCGGCGACCGGGAAGACGATTCGCGAGGTGCCCCGCATGGGCGCCGCCGAGACGACACGTGCACTCGCAGCCGCGGAGGCCGCACTCCCGGCGTGGCGCGGCCTGCTTGCGAAGGATCGCGCGCGCATCATGCGGCGCTGGTCCGACCTGATGCTCGAGAACATCGAGCCGCTCTCGCACCTGCTGACGACCGAGCAGGGCAAGCCGCTCGCCGAGTCGCGCGTCGAGATCGCCTACGCAGCGTCGTTCCTCGAGTGGTTCGGCGAGGAGGCGAAGCGCGTCTACGGCGACACGATCCCGACCTACATGAGCGATCGCCGGATCGTCGTGATCCGCCAGCCCGTGGGTGTGACCGTCGGGATCACGCCGTGGAACTTTCCCGCCGCGATGGTGACGCGAAAGGCGGCGCCTGCGCTCGCGGCGGGCTGTACGATGGTGTTGAAGCCGGCCGAGCAGACGCCGCTCTCGGCGCTCGCCGTCGCGCGATTCGGCGAGGAGGCCGGTCTGCCCGCAGGCGTGCTGGGAATCGTCACCGGTAGCGCAGAGGACGCGCCGGAGATCGGCCGCACGATGACTTCGAGCAACCTCGTCCGCAAGCTCGGCTTCACGGGCTCCACCGAGGTCGGCAAGCTTCTGATGGCGCAGTGCGCCGCGCAGGTGAAGAAGGTCTCGCTCGAGCTCGGGGGCAACGCGCCGTTCATCGTCTTCGACGACGGCGACCTCGACGAGGCGGTCGCAGGCGCGCTCACGTGCAAGTACCGCAACTCGGGGCAGACGTGCATCTCGGCGAACCGCATCCTGGTACAGGCGCCCGTCTACGACGAGTTCGTGCAGCGGCTCGTCGACGGCGCGGCCGCTCTCACGGTCGGCTCGGGGCTCGATCCGGAGAGCAACATCGGCCCGCTGATCGAGCAGCAGGCGATCGACAAGGTCGAGCGCCACGTCGCCGACGCGCTCGAGCGCGGTGGCGAGCTGCTGACCGGCGGCGAGCATCTCGGCGGGCTCTTCTACAGCCCGACCGTGATCACGGGCGTGCCTCCGTCGGCGGCGATGGCGTCGGAGGAGACGTTCGGGCCCGTCGCCGGCATCGCACGCTTCACGACGGAGGACGAGGCAATCCGTCAGGCGAACGACACGCCGTACGGGCTCGCCGCCTACTTCTTCAGCCGTGACCTCGGCCGTGTGTGGCGCGTCTCCGAAGCGCTCGACTACTGGATCCTCGGCATCAACACCGGTGTGATCTCGACGGAGGTCGCGCCGTTCGGCGGTGTCAAGGAATCGGGCATCGGCCGCGAGGGATCGAAGTACGGGATCGACGAGTGGCTGGAGATCAAATATC
>JACDGR010000008.1 GCA_013821525.1 Actinomycetota bacterium | reverse complement strand
CCGTGGCTCGCCCTTGCAGGCCTCGTGCTCGTCCTCGCGCTCGTGGGGTCGGCCCTGCCGTTCCGCTCCGCGCTATTGCCTCAGCCCCACCAAACGGTATGATTGCGCCGTGGAACGTTTTGCCAGGCGCCCGCTGCAGCGGCGGTTGCTCTTCATGCTCGCGGCGCTCCTGGTGGTGGCAGGCCTTGGCGGAGCAGCTCTGCGCGCCGGCGCCGCCGGAAGCCCCTCGGGTGACTGGACGTCGTTCGGGCGGACGCCCGACAACATGCGTCACTCGCCGCTCACGCAGATCGACAAGAGCAACGTCGACAAGCTCGGGCGCGTCGTCAACCTCGACCTGCGCAAAGTCGATCCTTCCGTGCGCCGCGGCCAGCAATCCTTCCCGCTCGCGATCGGCGGCACGCTCTACCTGACGACGAACAACGACTATGCGATGGCCGTCGACGGCGCGACGGGCGACATCAAGTGGACGTACAAGCCGCCGAACAGCGGCGTCTTCGCGAACTTCGGCGTGGCGGTTAACCGTGGCCTCGCCTACTGCGACGGAAAGCTCTTCCTGACCACGCTCGACATGAAGATCGTCTCACTGCGCCCGAGCGACGGCAGCGTGATCAAGTCGATCGCGATCAACCAGTTCGTGCCGAATGCGTCCGCGAACTACGGCTACTCGCAGACGAGCGCGCCGATCTGCGCGGGCGGGAAGCTCGTGATGGGTGCGGCGGGCTCGGAGTACGGGGTACGCGGCTACGTGATGGCCTACAACACCGACCTCACGCCTGCCTGGCCCAACCCGTACTGGACGATTCCACCGGATCAGCAGGAGTGGCGCCGTTACAGCCGCATCGTCGGCGGTGGGGTCGTCTGGACGCCCGTCACGATCGACGCGGCGCACGACGCGGTCTACTTCGGCACGGGCTCCGGCACTCCGAACTTCTTCCACGACCTGCATCCCGGCGCGAACCCGCGCGCGAACTCGCTCGTCGCCGTCAACCTTTCGAACGGCAAGCAGCGCTGGTGGCACCAGCTCGTCGCGAACGACCAGTGGAACTACGACGTCGCGCAGCCGCCGGTCGTCTACGACGGCAAGGTCGGCGGCAAGACGCGGCACGTCGTCTCCGTCGCGACGAAGGAAGGCGTCTGGTTCGCGTTCGACGCGGCAACCGGCGCACCGTTCCACGAGCGCGTCAAGGTGATCGACCGCGTCGAGCATCCGCCGCTCCGGCCGGGTCAGCCGGTGACGATCTTCCCCTCCGCCCTCGGCGGCGTGAACTACGCGCCTGCGGCGTACGACCCCGCCACGAACTACATCTTTAACGCCGCCTCAGAGACGGCAGCAGTGCTGATCGAGGAGAAGCTGACGCCCACCCAGAAGAAGCACAAGCTCGTCGAGGGTGATGTGTTCCTCGGTCTCTCGAACGGCAACTTCGGCGGCTCGCTCGCCGGCTGGCACGATCACGGCTCGATCAGCGCGATCGATGTCTCGTCAGGGAAGCGCGTCTGGAAGTTCCAGACGCCCGAGCCCGAGCGCGGCGGCATCACCACGTCGGCAAGCGGGCTCGGCTTCGCCGGCGGCGGCGACGGCGTGCTGCGCGCGTTCGACCTGAAGACCGGCACGGTGCTTTGGAAATTCCAGACCGGTGCGCCGATCGCGGCGGGCCCGACGCTCTATACGAACGGCGACAAGGAGTACCTCGCGATCACCGTCGGCGGTACCCCGACGTCGTCGAACGGGGGCGTGCAGTCTCAGCTCCAGATCTTCGCGATCGGCGGCAGCCAGAAGGAGTCGCCGCCGCCGAGCGCCTCGACGCTCGCTGCCTATCGCGCCGATGCCGCGCCACCTGCTCTCGCGCTTCGCCCGGTGCGGAGCGCGAGCCCGCGCACCCTCGCGGCCACGTCGAACGCCGCGACGCGGGCGGTCGGAGGCGGTGCGCGCATCGCTGTCAGCAGCTTCATCCCCGTGCAGACGTGGACGTCTGCGAACAACAACACGCAGATCGTCTCGGGGCGCCTCTTCCTGCGTGGCAAGCCGGTCGTCGGCGCCACGGTCGCCGTCGACCACTACGTGCTCGCTGCCCGGACGAGCGCCAACGGCAGCTTCTTCTACTCGGTCGACAACACGATGGCCCGCCGCCACGTGATCAACGTCGTCAGCGCGTCGGGTGCACGCGTCGGCGGGCGCCCGCTCTCCGCGGCCGAGCAGACCATCGTGCGCGGCGCCGGGGGCGGGTTCACGGTCGGCTATCCGGTCAGCGGCCTGCACGCGAGCAAGGGCAAGGGCGGCACGATCGTCATCACCGGCCGCGCGGCGAGCAAGAGCGGCGTCGCTCCCCGTCCGGTCAGCCTCTTCACCTATCGCCTCTCGGGCACGATCACCGACACAGCGGGTAAGCCCGTGCAAGGCGCGACGGTCGTCATGCGGACGACGGATCGCGACTTCTGGACGTTCTCGGAGCCGTCGGCCGCCGACGGCAAGTACACCTCGTTGTTCGGCGCGGCTGACGACGGAGGCTCGGACCCGGTGCAATTCAGCGTGCAGGTTGCGGTCGGCCGCACCTCCTACAGCTCCGGCCTCGTCCCGACCGTCAAGTTCAAGCGCCTGAACAGCGCGACGATGAACGTGCAGCTGCCCTCCTCGCCGGCCGGCATCCTCCCGTTGCCGACGGAGACGTCCTATCCGGGAGCAATCTACGACGGCGTGCTCGTCGGTGCGACGGCCGGCGGCCATGTGGTCAAGCCGGTCGCAGCGACCTGGCCCGACCGCACCGGCAGGTTCCGGATCGTCCTACCCGCAACCATGGCGGGCAAGGAGATCCGGATCTTCGAGAGCAACTTCCAGGCGTTCGCGACCAACCCCGCCACACCGGGCGGGCCGGTTCAGGTCAGCAGCTGGCCGTCTGCGCTCTCGCCGCGGGTCTCGATCGGCCTCGCGGCGATCAAGCTGCCGAAGTAGCCCCGGGGCAGAACCAGTCAGCTGAAGCGGCGCACGAAGGCGAGCGCGGTCTCGGCGACCTCGGACCAGCCGGCGGTCGATCGTCAGTGCGTGTCCGCGCTTCGGGATCTCGATGATCTCGGTCACGCCGATGTTGCCCCTCTGCTTCTTGTATGACGCGATCGCCCAGGGCACGGTGTGATCCTGCTGACCCGAGATCAGGAGCATTGGGCCGCGGGCGTCGTTCTTCGTGTCGACCTTGACCTCCGTGAGCGGGTTGAAGTTCGCTGTTGCCGCCTGGAACAGAGGCGCTCCCGGTGCGGGCACGTGGAAGGTGTCGTACAGCTCCTTCGCCTCGGTCTCGGCAAGCGCGTTGGCCCAGCCGTACCGGAACTGGTCGTAGGTCAGGCTGACGGCGCGCTTGTAGTTCGCGGGGTTCCCGAGTACGGGAGACGCGGAACGCAGCGCCGACACCGGCAGCGGCAGCACCCCCCGGAACGGGGCCGGGTCGATCGCGACGGAGACGACCGCCAGTCCGCGGCCGGCGACGATTTGGGTGAACAGCCCACCAAAGGAGTGCCCGATGACGGCAGGCTTCTTGTGAAGCCGTGCGATCACCGCGGCGGTGTGGTCGGCGACCTGCCGCACGGTCTTGCCGGCGAAGACCTCGGGATGTGCGCGAGCCTCCGCGACCGTGGTCGGATCGTCCGGCCAGCCGGGCGTCACGGGCGCGAGCCCGGCACCTGCGAAGAGCTCCGTCCAACGCGCCCAGCTCGTCGGCAGGAGCCACAGCCCATGGATGAAGACAACCGGCGTCAGGCCCGAGGCGTTTGCGTGCTCGACCTGTGTGCTGACAGTTTCATCGACGCCACTCATCCCACGTTCAACGCTAGATGATCGTAGGTCGCTTTCCCAGCGCGGTGGGCTAGATTGAGGCGGATGTTGCGGGCACTCCTCTGCGCCGTCGTGGTGGTCGCCATGCTGGTTGCGCCGGCTGCACAAGCGGCGGCGTCGTTCACCGTCGTGCAGCCTGCTCCGGACGCTGCGGCCTCGGTGCAACCGGCGTTCGAGATCACCGGCTCAGAGATCCCGTCGAACGAGGTCGTCTCGGTACGGATCACCTCCGACGCCACCGTGGATGCGCGCGGCGCGCTGGCGCTCCTTGCCCCTCCTGCCGGCGCCTCGTCCAGAGCTTCAGCGTCGCCGCGGATACGACCGCTCCGTTGATCTCGGCGCTCGGTGGCAAGGTGCGCCTGGCGCCGTCGCGACTCACCTACCGCATCGTCGAACCCACGACCACAATCGTCCTACTCCGGGTCACACGTCGCGGGACGACGCCCTGGCTGGCGAAGCTCGCCGCCCAGCATTACGACCCGACGGCGACGTACTTCGCGCAGTGGACGCCGCGCCTGCGAGGCGACTACCGGTATTGCGCGAGTGCGACGGATGTCGTTGGGAACTCGAGCCTCACCAGCTGCCGCTGGGTGCACGTCACCTGACGGGCTAGGCGGCCGGGTTCGCCGGCTCGCCTACGACGGTTTCGGGCGTGCAGGCGACCGCAAGCGCGAACCAGATCATCGCCAGGACGAGAAAGCCGATTTCCTCGATCTGCGGGAGCGCGCCGGCCAAGCCGTGTCGCGAGATCGTCCCGAGCAGTAGTACAGTCACCGCGAGAAAGGCGACGGTCGCGACCGAGAAGGCCCCGATGGGGCGCGCCCCGGTGGTCGAGAGAACGTCGCGCTCGCGGGTCGCGTAGATCTCGCGGATCCGCCTGAGCCGTCGCCGGGCGAATCGCAGTCGCACCCTCTGCCTGTGCTGCTCCCGGGCAAGGGCCTCTTCCTCGGCGGCCGCGATCAGGGAGCCGAGATAGAGGCGCGTGAACGCGGCGCGGCCGGAGGTGCGCGGTGTCGAATGTTCCAGGGTCGAATCGACCACCTTAAGACGTTCTGCCTTGGGCGGTCTGGCCCTCCGCGGCGGACGCACCGCTTAACAGAGACCCGCGGTCACGGGCGAACCGCAAGTTTTCGGCCCTGCCGGGATCTTCTATCCCTGGGGCGCAGGACGCGTCCCTGCACGAGTTCCGACAACACGAAGTGGGGTCGCACCTTGCAGAAAACGATCATCTCGACCGTCATCATTCTCACGCTCGCGCTGGCCGGCAGCGCTGCGCCCGCGCTCGTGCCCGGCGTCTACGACCCGGGCAGCACCGGTTGTCCGAGCGCGACGTACAGCAATGGCGTGCTCCACCTTGCCAAGAATTGCGCGACGGGAACCAACGCCGCCGCCGGAGCCGACATCACCGGCCTGACGGGCCAGGCGTTCACCACCGCGGCGTTCACGCTCGGCAGCGCCGCACAGTGTCAGGGCGGATCGCCTCGCTTCGACATCGTGACGACCACAGGCACGTTCTTCCTCGGCTGCAACAACGTGGCGCCGACGACGAACGGTGACGGCACGCTCACGTACACGTTCGACGCGGCGTCGATCGCGGCAGGCGGGCTTCCGTTCCCGCCCGGGACGATCACCTCCGCCGATGTTCTGCTCGACGTCCAGGGCACGGCAGACGTCTCGAAGATCTTCGTCAACGGCACGGCAGAGGTGCCGGTGCCGGCCACGACGGGCGGCACGCCGACCACGAAGGCCTCGTGCAAGCACGCTGGCTGGAAGACGTTCACGCAGCCGTCCTTCAAGAACCAGGGACAGTGCGTCTCCTACGTCGACCATCATGCGAAGCACGGCAAGAGCACCAAGCACAGTGGTCTCTCGACGGCCCCCGCGCCGGCGAAGACCAAGCACGTCAAGAAGTAGCACCGCTCGAGAAGGAAGAGCACCGGGCGCCGCGCCCAGCGCACGCCCGGTGCCTCGTCGGTTACTTCTGCTGCGACGCTGCCCCAGGCCCGACGCCGAGCGTCTCAAGCTCGTCCTCGTCCAGGCCGGGCAGCGGGTAGGTGACCATGCCGCTCGCCCGGATCCACGCATCGAACGAGGTGCGCAGCGTGTCCGGCATCACGACCTGGAAGACGCCTTTGTGCTTCGATTGCGCGACCTTGAGGGGGTGTGCGTCGCCGACGCCCTTCGGTGGGCGCAGGCGGTCCGTGACGGTCTGGACCGTGCGAAGCACCCGAGCGCGGTCTTCCTGCGAAAGGTGCTCGGTCGCCACCTTGGCTGCGAGTGCGAGCTTGACGAGCTTTCCTACAGGGGCCATCACGAACCTCTCTTCTCGAAATGCCGATTCCTTGAGCTGCCTCGTTCCCAAGGTACGCGTGTGCTGAACCCTCGTGCGGTTCCCTCCGAACCGCTTTGGGCCCGCGTGCGAACCGGAAGACCGGCTGCTTGTTCGTCCAGTCGCAGCCGTCCGAGGAAGGGACAGGGTGATGCAAGATTCAAATCCGTTCGAGCAGGATCGGACTGACGTCGCTGGGGCGACGTCTGGCGACACGCGGGGCGCCTTTTTGCGCAAGGCCGGCGTCGGGGGCGTCGCCCTCGTTGGTGGCAGTGCTCTGCTCGGGGCTGTCGCACGCCCCGCATGGGCAGGCGACGTGGGCGACAACGTTTCCGACGTCGACGTCCTGAACTACGCGTTGACGCTCGAGTATCTCGAGGCGACCTTCTACACCCAGGCCCTCGGTGGCTCGGGCACGACGGGCGTCTCGGCGAGCAGCGCGAAGTTCTCACGTGGCGCGATTTCGAGCTCCAAGCAGATCAAGGGGTTCGGCGGTCGTGTTCAGAAGAGCGTGTACGGGAACCTGGTTGCGATCCGCAACCATGAGGTGCAGCACGTGCAGTTCCTGCGTGCCGGCCTCGGTGCGGCAGCGGTCAACCCGGCCACGTTCGACTTCTCTGCGGCCTTCAAGAGCGTCACGACGTTCCTCGCCACGGCGAGCCTGCTCGAGAACACCGGCGTGATGGCGTACGACGGTGCGATTCGGTACGTCGACAAGGGTGACTTCCTGCAGGCGGGTGCGACGATCGCAACCGTCGAGGCGCGTCACGCTTCGTACCTCAACGTTCTGACCGGCAAGAGCCCGTTCCCGTCGGCGTTCGACACGGCCAAGAAGCCGTCCGAGATCTTCGCCGCCGCCAAGGGCTTCATCACGAGCGCGCCACCCGACGTCGTCGCCCTCTTCGGGCGTCTGCCGTAAGCGTCAATCCCAGGGGCGTGCGCTGTCGCCCCGACCGCCCTCCTCGGCTGCGCTGCAGCCGAGGAGGGCGCTACGCACCGGTCCAGCCGCGCCAGTCGCCGCCGGAGATCAGCACGAGAGCTGCTCCTGGTTGAGCCGGGTCGGCGGGAGCGCGTGGGCGCCTGTACCCGTCGTGCTTGGAGAGTTCCGCAGTTGCCGCATGTCCCATCGCCTCCGTGATCGCCTGAGGTCTGCTGATTGTGATTGCGAGGCGCGCGGGCCGAATCGCCCTGAAGGGTGATCGTGCGCGCCGAGTTGCGGGGCTGCTGACGCTAGATGAGCTCGCCCAGGGCGAGCCCCGCCCGGGAGAGCAGGGGAGAGCAGGACTCGCCGCAGCGCCGGCTCGGAGCGAGCGCTCACTCGGAGGGGGAGAGGAGCCATCTCGCCGGCTCGTGGATTTTCGCACGAGCGTCAAGGATCGGGGGCGTAGCGAGGATCCTGCCTTCCGTCGGAGAAAGGGAGAGCATGAAGAGCGAGGATCTCCAACGCCGGCGAGTGATTTCGCGTCCGAACCTCGAGCGGGCACTATTCGTCGAGAGCGCACCGCCTGCGACTGGTGCAGCAATCGTCGTGCTGCTCGAGGAAGTCTTGGCGGAGGTGCGAGACGCGGTGAGCCGGCTGCAGCGTCTGGAGGACGGGATCGACTTTGCCGACCCGCCAAAGCGTCCCGATGCCCCGGCGGCAGCCGGGCACATGCAGTTCATCGCCCGGCCGTCCGGCTACTCGGTGCTTGAGAGCGAAGAGGACGTGCCAGAGCCAGGGGAGCTCGTGATGATTGGGGACGAGACTTTCCAGGTCACGAGGATCGCCGCCTCGCCGCTGCCGATGGACAGCCGGAGGTCGGCGTTCTTGGCGCAACTCGCGGTCTAGCCGACCTGTGAGGCGCGACGGCTGACCTCGGGAGAGGTATTCTCCTGGAGATCGGATCGCGTTGCCGCCCCAGGGAGGGACGTTGAAAGACAGTCAGCCCGAGTCCGACGTCGATGTGCTTTCGGAGGCTCGTCACGAGGAGCGAGAGTCTTCCAACGAGCTGGGCGACGCATCAGGAAAGCGGTTGAATAACGACGTACGCAGCCTGCTTCTAGAACGCATTCGTGAGAAAGTGCGTCGGGCCGAAGACCGCTGAGAACGTCTACTGGCGCACCAATCTTTCGGGGCGCGCGTCCGGATGACACGTCTCGAGCCGTGACAACGTTCGTGAGTGCGCGTCCGGAAGGGGCGCCGCGCTCGAGTTGGGCGGTCACGATCAGGATCCGCCGGACGACGGCAATCAGCCCGATATAGAGGAACGGCTCGACAGCGATCTCGTGGGTGCGCACCACAAAGCGCAGGGTGTGGAGAAGCGCGCCGACGATCAGCGCGAGCAGTACGCGGTCGAGCACGAGGACGGCGATGTTGATCGCTCCGTGGCGGGCGGTACCTCACGCACGAGCTTGGAGGTCGTGCCGACGATCACGAGGAGCGCGCCGACCGACGCGTAGAGCACACCCTCGAACACGCCGAGCACGGCGCCGAGCCGCACCGTCAGCGCGTTCGCCGGACCCGCGTCGTCGATTTCGGGCTGTGCCATTCGAGAGAACGGTACGTTTCGCGTCGGTCACCGCGACTAAAACAGGCGGCTTCGGGAAGGCCTCACTTCCTAACCCACTGCGTCGGAGGTCGGCTGCGATGAGCGAGACACTGAGCGAGCACGAGATCGACATGTTGCGGAAGGGCGCCTTCGGCGCCGGTTTGCTGGTGTCTCTGAGTGACCGGAAGTTCTTCGACACGTTCAAGGAGGCGGGAACGCTCGCGAAGCACGTGGCGACCGCCCGGTCGAGCTCGGAGAGCGCCGTTGTCCGCCAGGTCGCGGAGGGCCGCGGGGCAGGCTTCGGTATGACCACACCCCCGGACGAGGTCGAGTCGGGAACGCTCGAGGCGTTGCGTTCATCCGTTGCGTTGCTGCAGCAGAAGGCGCCCGACGAGGTGGCGGCTTACCGGGCCTTCGTGCTCGAGATCGCGAAATCCGTTGCTGCAGCCGCGCCTGGCGGCGACGCTGCCGAGTCCGGGGCGATCACGAAGATCGAGTCTGCCCTCGAAGCTGCGGGACAGGACGCTCCGGCGAGTCCCTAAAGGCTGTTCCGCACTGTCACGAGCCGCCCCTCCGGTCGGTAGCCGAGGCGCGCGTTGATCGCCAGCATGGGCGCATTGGTGTCGTCGTTCGCGGTCCATACCCGCGTGATCCCGTGCGCGGCTGCCCAGCGCATCGTCGCGATCTTCGCCGCGAGCGCTAAGCCGCGGCCGCGGAATTCGGGGATGGTCGCGGTGAACGCGATGACCGCGCGTCCAAACTCGGGGGCGGCGTAGAGGAGCGCGAGCGCAGCGGGTGTGCCGTCGCTGATCGTGACGAAGCTCCCTTCGCTCGTGAAGCTCGGTTCGTCCCAGATATCCGAGAGCCACTCGTCGTACGGCATCGGCGCCGGAGGGTTCGGCAGCGGCTCGTCCAACGCGCCGGCGGAGTCGATCTGGAAGACGACCTCCGGGCCGAGGGCACGTGCCGACACGACCTCGACAGACGAGGGAGATGGCAGATCGACACTGCGCGGATCGACGGCGGAGACCACCGCAGCGCGCTCGTTCTCGAAGCCATGTCGGCGAGCAAAATCCGATGACACGTCGTTCTCGAATATCACCCCGGTCCAGGTCGTCGCGTCGTGACGTCGAACGTGATCGGCGAGGCGCTCGAGGAGCGCTGTCCCGATGCCGCGGCGACGGTGCGCCGGGTCGACGATGACGCCGACGAAGGCTGCACCGATGGCGGTCGTGTGCACGTTGAGGGCGGCCTGGCGCGTGCGACGACCTGGCCGTCGACCTCTGCGACGAGGTGCCGGGCTCGGGCGCGCACGGGCTCGGTCTGTCGCCGATGCAGCCACGATGCCGGTGTCACGACCATGTTCGGGTAGGCCTCGGCCAGCAGTCGCACGACTGCTGAGGCGTCCGAATCGCGAGCTTCCCTGATCTCCATTTGAGCGATCACCGCAGAGGTTAAGGATCCCGGACGGCTGGGTACTTCAACTCAGGCTCAAACGGCAGATCCGAGCCCCCGCGCCGGAGGAGGCAAACCCGCATGGACGAGCTAGAGAATGCACTTACCGACCGGGTCGACGGCCTGCTCCAGTCGCACAAAGAGCGAGAGTTTGTCTCGACCATGGGCACGCAGGCGACGCTGGGGGAACTGACGGCTCGGATCGTCGGGCTGGAGCTCGCCGTGCGCGAGCTCGCCAACGAGCTTCAGCAGGCCGTCATCCGAGACCGTTCCTAGCCCCTCGGGCTCGTCACGGGCGCGGCTACCTCCGCGCCGGCCGCTTCAGTGCGCGCAGCTCGTTCAGCGTTTTGTTGCCGGCCAACTGCGCCAGTCGCCAATCGAAATCACCAAGTGAAGTTCACCTCCGCAGCGATCGCCGCAATCGTCAACAACGCCAGAGCAAGCGTGATCCAACGCATATCCATTCCCTCCCCAGGTCGAATAGCCGACGCATTCTGTCCCGACCCGGGAGGACGCACATCCCCCTTTCGGGGCCTAATGCGTCACCCGGGTACCGGGTTGGTCTCGTCTCGCAAGATCCCGGCGACGCTCGTCTCGAGCAAATACGGGTCGCGATCGAGCTCCCATCGGCCTGCGGCACGAACGTCGCTCCCGGTGAGCACGTACCCCTTCGGATCGAGCGCGATCTCCGGAGGGAGCCAGTCCGTCTCGGCGTCTGCACCGATGAAGATGAAGACGCCGCCGGACTCGAGCCGCGTGGTCTCGCCCCTCGTGTTGTCGCGGACGTCGACCGTTTCCAGCGACGTGTTCCCGTGGGCGGCCACGAGTTCCGTGTTGAAACGCACCTCGATGTCGGGGCGCGTCGCGAGCTGGTCGATGAGATACCGCGACATGCTCTTCTCGAGCGTTTCGCCCCGACTCAGGATGGTCACGCTGCGCGCATGGGACGAGAAGAACATCGCGGCCTGCCCGCTGAGTTGCCCGCGCAGATGATGTGCACGTCGAGGCCGTGTGTGTTCGCGGCCTCGCTCCGAGCCGCTCCGTAGAAGATGCCCTTCCCGGCGAGCTCGTCGAAACCCTCGATCGAGAGGCGGCGCCACGTCACTCCGCAGGCGAGGATGATCGTCCGCGCGCGCAGGACGTCGCCCCCGTCGAGGTGCACGTGGCGGGTCGCAGCGTCGATCCGCGCGATCGAGCGTGTGACGAGAATCTCGGCTCCGAGTCTCCGTGCCTGCTGCAGCGCGCGGCTCGCGAGCTCGTCGCCGGAGACGCCGGACGGGAAGCCGAGGTAGTTCTCGATCCGCGACGAGGTGCCGGCCTGGCCTCCGGGTGCTTCGCGCTCGACGACGACCGTCCCGAGCCCTTCGGAGGCGCCGTAGACGGCTGCAGCCAGCCCAGCCGGGCCTGCGCCGACGATCACGGTGTCGTAGACGGCTGCAGCGGGCTCGGTCGGGATCCCCAGCAACTCGGACACCCGCCGAAGCTGCGGTCGCACCACAGTCTTGCCGTCGACGACGCGGATGCACGGGTAGTCGCTCTCCTCGGGCAACGCACCCCACCACTGTGCGGCATCCGCCCGCACGTCGGGCTGCAGCCACCGGAAGGTGATCTGATTGCGGTCGAGGAATCGCCGGAGCTCCGCGCACGCCGAATCCCAACGATGGCCGAGCACGATTGCCCGGTATGGCTCGGGCTTCGCCGCGAGGCTTTGCAGGCCACCTGTGCCGCCGATGCGCCGGCTTGCCAGCTCGCCGATCTTCTCCGCGATGTCGGGCGCCTCGGCGATCATGGTGTAGTAGTCGCGAGGCTGGATCCGGATCACGCGAGAGGTCTCCGCCGCGCGAAAGCCGACGGGGAACCACGTGCCGAGCGTCAGCGGCACCTCGCCGAAGATGTCTCCGACCCGGCGTTCGCCGACGACCCGTTCGATCCCGTCGACGAGCTTGACCGCTTCGATCCGCCCGTCGAGCAGGCCGAAGAGCGCTCGCTCGTCTCCCTCATGCGCCGCGTACTCGCCCGGGCTGAGCGTGACGTCCGCCGCGACGCGGCAGAGGTGCTCGCGAGCGCTCGCCTCGAGGCTCTCGAAGACCTCGACCTGCCCGATCTCCTCCGGCGTCACCATGCGAGCTCGGCGTTCATCTGGGCAACGCTACTTTCTTGCCTCCGTCTGCACCAGCCAAGCCTTTTCCCGGTCGTTTGTGTTCGGGGCGCGCGCCGCGTACTCTTGTCGAAACTCGGGCGACAGGGGGAGCGAAAGACATGCGGTACGCAAATCGGATCGGGCTGATCGTCACGGTCGTAGTGGTCGCGTTCGCTGCGGCACAGACCGCGGTGGGATCGGAGCTGAAGGTTCCGAGCGTCACTGCGAACTGGGCGGTCACCGATCACTGCAACACCGGCTGGTGCGCGCACAACAACTACACCGGCACCTGGTCGATCGTGCAGAAGGGAACCAAGCTCAGCGGACACGACAACGCCGGCAACAAGCTGACCGGGACGATCTCCGGCACCTCCGGCAAGTGGCTGCTGAAAGGCCCGACCTACAGTTTCGTCGTCAAGGCGACCTTCTCCCCGACAGCGACGTCGTTCCGTGGTACCTGGACGGACTCGCGGAAGGCCAGCGGGACGACGAAGGCCGTTCGTACGAAGACGATCACGTTGCCGTAGGGACACAACGGATTCGGTGAGCGCCGAGCGTGATCTCGGCTGCGGGCTTTCCCACGATCGTCACGCCGACCGGATGAGCTTCGGCGGGACGGCCCGTCGGTAGCCAGCCACGTGCCGGCTCGGTGACGATCACGGTCTGCGCCCGTTCACCCAGGAACGCCAGCTGCCCCTGGGACGGCGCGCCCGCCCATAGCGGCAGGCCCATCTCCTCGAGCCCGGCGGCGATCTCGGCAGCGTTTCCGACGAGCCCGATCTCCGAGAGCCCCAGCAGCTCCGACGGGTTGAAAGGGCCGGACTCGTGGTTCTCGCCCACACCCGCGTGCGCGATCAACTCGACGATATTGCTCGCTGCATCGTGGAAGTAGAAGGCGCGCGCATTCCAATTCTCGAACTCGAAAGCGACCTGGCCGCTTCCGGGGTCGGGGAGCAGAGGAAGCCGCGTCTGCGCCCACGCAAGAGCTGCGTCGAAGCGATCACCCGGCACGAGAAACGCAAGATGGTAGAAGGGGCTCCCGGCGACCGCTTCGAAGCTGAGCGCGGTGACGCCTATCCTCAGGTCGCCGTTTTCGCCGGTGGCGAGGTTCGCGCGGTAGAACGAGACGAGATCCTCGTGTGCCTGCTCAGGCACCTGCAGCGAGAGGCGCTCGAAATGCATCTCTTGGCCAACGAGCGCGAGGCGGACGTCATTCCGGAGCGGGCCGAGCAACACAGTTCGAACCTCCGCTCATCTTCCTGAGACGCAGAACGTCCCACAGATCATCGTCCCAGAGGCGCGTGACGAGAACGGCCATGTCTCGGGGACAGTCCCCAGGACATGTCTTCGACGGACCGTTCAGGCGCAAGGAGTCGCCGTTTGGGCGACTGCGGATCGACATCTGCGACGCCTTTCAACCCTCGGCGCGCAACGGACGCCGAGCGTCGAAGACCAGTTCGAATCGCCGACCGGGGTGGTGTTTGAAGCAGGGCCGGCGGGAACAGAAGAGGCTCGATGCGTCGACTCATTCTTCAGTCCAGCGTGTCGATCGACGGGTACGTGGCGGCGCTCGACGGGTCCCACCCGTGGAGTGAGGGCGGAGACGGCGACCCGGATGTCAAGCAATGGATTCTCGATTCGGTCTGGACCGCGGGAGCGCACCTGATGGGGCGCGTGACCTACGAGGAGATGGCCTCTGTCTGGCCGACATCGGACAGCGACTTCGCGCGCCCGATGAACGAGATCCCGAAGGTTGTCTTCTCGAAGACCCTCGAGCGTGCCGAGTGGCCGACGACACGTATCGCCCGCGGCGATCTGCGCGAGGAGATCGAGCAGCTCAAGAGCGAAGCCGGTGGCGACCTGATCGCCTACGGGGGCGCGCGCTTCGACCAGGCACTGTCGCGACTTGGTCTGGTCGACGAGTATCGCTTGATGATCCACCCGGCCGCGCTCGGTGCGGGTCTCGCGTTGTTCAAGGACCTACCTGCCCCGCTGCACCTCGAGCTCGTCGACGCAAAGGTCTATCCGAGCGGCCTTGCGATTCACGTTCTCCGGCCGCGCAGCGCTGCTCGCTAGCGAGGCTGCGCCTGGCCGGGCCGATCGCGACTAGCTGGTCGACGATGTCCCCGATCGGCTGCGTCGCGTCCAGCTCGTGCGTGCACGTCGCCCGGAGCAACGGCTCGACCTCCGCGACCTGGCCGACGATCAGCGCACGTTCGTCGGCCGACTTGCCGTAGTCGTTGCTCGTACGAGTCTCGATCCTTCGCAGCAGAATCTCGAGCGGGGCGCTCAGGAGCACAACGGCGTCGAACTGTGAGTAGAACCTGCCCTGGTTCGACACCGTGCCGGCGACATACGAAACGGAGCCGTCCTCCCGTGAGAGGAGCTCCGAGATGAGGTCTTCGCGCCAGACGTAACCCCCTGCGGTCTCTGACCACTCGCTCCAGGGCTCGCGATCGGTCTCGACGACCTGGAAGCCCCGTTGCGCCAGCTCGGCGAGGGCGGCGGACTTGCCGACGCCCGACATCCCGGTCACGAGCACGCGCCGCGTGCCGAGGTTTGCTGGTTCAGCGCGTCGATCGTCCCGCGCGCGGGCGCGTGCGGAAGACGATGTCCCACCAGGGTGCGCTGACCCCGAACCCACGCTCGTGATCCTCGAAGTGGTGGCGCATGTGTAGCTCCCTGAAGCGGCGGCCGAGGCGGCTCTTCGGGCGCGCATGGTGCAAAAGAAAATGAACGGAGTCATAGACCACGTAGCCGAGGAAGAAGCCAGCCGTGACCGGCCATGCGATGGGTGAGCCGAGCGCGAGGTAGAACCCGCCGAGGAAGAGCGCGCCGAGTGGGATCGAGAACGCCGGCGGCAGTACGAGCCGCGTGGGGTCGTTCGGATGGTCGTGGTGGACGCCGTGGATCATCCAGTGGAATTGCGCCCCGATCCCAGCCTCCGGCTCGAAGTGGAAGACGGCGCGATGCCCCCAGTACTCGCACAGGGTCCAGAAGAAGTAGCCGGCCGCAGCGAGCCCCAGCGCGGTGAGCGCCGCCAGATCTCGCCCCGCGAGCACTGCGAGGATGACCACCGCGGGGAGAAAAAGGATCGCGGGGGTCGCCGGATGGGCTCGGGTGAGGCGGTCGAGGGCCGCCTGTCGGAAAATCGGCGGTGAGGCTCGGAGCTGCTCGACGCGGCTCCCTGCCTCAGGTGGGGCTTCGGTCGTCACCCAGCAGACCCGCTGATGCTCTCACTCCTCACGACTGCCCTTCACCCTAATCACCCTGCCTGACGAATGTCTGATGCGGGGCCCCGGTTGTAGAGGCATTCAGAAAACCATCAGGAATCATCTGATTGGTTGAATATGTTCTCGCAATGGATATCGCTACCTTCTCAATCGGCTTCGACCATCGCGACCGCGAGCGGCTGCATGAGCTCTGGGACACAGCCCTCGACGCGGAGCAGTGGTCCGACGGCCCCATCACCGCCCAGTTCGAGGCTGCCTGGTCTTCCTGGAACGGACTGCCCGCCGTCGCCACCTCGAGCTGGACCGGCTCGGCGCTCGCGGCCCTCGAGTTCTTCGACGTTCGCGGCCACACCGTTCTCTGCCCCTCGAACACGTTCATGGCGACGCCGCTCGCCATCCAGGCGGCCGGCGCCCGCGTCGAGTTCGTCGACTGCAACCGCGGTGACCTCTGCATGTCCTTCGACGACTTCGAGCGCAAGGCCGCCGAGCACCGGCCGAAGGCGGTCTTCCTCGTCCACATCGGCGGCCACATCGCCTTCGAGGTCGAGCAGATCGCCGCGTACTGCCGCAGCGAAGGGATCCTGCTGCTCGAAGACTGCGCCCACGCGCACGGCGCCTCGTGGAACGGCAGGCGCGCGGGCACCTGGGGCGACGCGGGCATCTGGTCGTTTGCAGCAACGAAGACGATCTCCACGGGCGAAGGCGGAATGGTCGTCTCCCCGCACGCCGAGCTGATCGAGTTCGCCCGGCGTTTTCGCAGCTACGGCAAGCCCGCCTACGACCAGCCAGGCCTCAACTACCGGTTGAACGAGTTCACCGCTGCACTCGGTGTCCTCGGCACAGAGCGGCTCGACGAGATCACCGAGTGGAAGAACATGGTCGCACGCGAGCAGCTCGACGAGCAGCACCCCAACCGCATCAGGTTCCCCGAGGGAATGGTCTCCGGGTACTACAAGTACGTCGTGTTCGACGCGATCGAGCGCTCGACCGGCAAGGTCTACGACGAGCCGTGCCACCGCGTGCTCGGTCACGACGTGGAGCTCCCGAACACAGACTGGGTTGCGCAGAACCACTGGTGCGTCCCGCTCTACTACCAGCCGGTCCGGGAACGTATGGCTCAGGCGGTCGCGTCATGAAGGTCCTCGTCACGGGCGGAAGCGGGTTCATCGGCTCGCACGTCGTCGATCAGTTGCTTGTCGCGGGTCACGAGCCGGTCATCTTCGACTTCGCTCAGTCCGTGCATCACCCGCCGACCGAGGTGAAGACGATCCTCGGCGACATCGCCGACCGCGACACGGCATGGCGCGCTGTTCACGGATGCGATGCGATCATTCACCTCGCAGCCGTCGCCGACGTGAGCGACGTGGTCGCCGATCCGCTACGGGCCGATCGCACGAACGTTCACGGGACCCAGATCATTCTCGATGCGGCGCGGCACGGTGACATCAGTCGCGTCGTCTACGGCAGCACGGTCTGGGTGTACGGCGACTCGCCGGGCGAGCAGCCGCTCGACGAAGGTGCGCCGCTCGCTCTGCCCGCGCACTTCTATACGGCGACGAAGCTCGCCGGCGAGATGTATTGCCGCTCCTACACGTCGCTGTACGGCACGCCACACACGATCCTGAGGTTCGGCATCCCGTACGGGCCGCGTGCCCGGCCGGCCGCGGTCGTCCCGTCGTTCGTCGCCCGCGCGCAGGAGGGCAAGGCGCTGACGATCGCCGGCGATGGCCGTCAGACCCGCCAGTTCGTCTACGTCGAGGACCTCGCAGCCGGCATCGTCGCGGGCCTCGCAGCAACGGGCGCGAACGGCATCTACAACCTCGTCGGCGACGAGCAGACAAGCGTGCGTCAGATCGCCGACACGATCCGAGAGGTCGTCAAGCAGGTTCCGCTCGTGCACGGCCCGGAGCGCCCGGCCGACGTGCACATCGGCTACATCTCGGGTGCGCGGGCGAAAGCCGACCTCGGCTGGGAGCCGCAGACGCCCTTCCTAGACGGCGTACGACGTTACGTGGATTGGCTTGCGACGACGAACGGCTCGCCGCTCGCGGACACCGCGTCGAGTATTGACGGGAGCGCCGCGACCGTCCTGCGCCAGGAGTCCGCCGAGCTGTAATGGTCGGCGTCGTGCAGCAGCACGACGTCGCCACCAGACAGGGCGCGCGAGGCGCGTGCGGCGATCGCCTCAGGTCGCGCGCGCCGCGTCCAGTCACGCCCCCAACGTGACCATAAGAGCGGCTGCCAGCCGAGCTCGCGCACGAGCTGGAGCGCCGGGCCGCTGAAGACTCCGTAGGGCGGCCGGTAGACCGCGGGCTCGACGCCCGTCGCGGAGCCGATCACGTCTGCCGCGCGCCTGAAGTCGTCGCGTAAGGCTCCCGGCGAGCGCCGCAGCAGCAGCACGTGCCGGTAGCCGTGGATCGCGATCTCATGGCCGGCCGCCGCAACGTCGGCTGCGACCGACGGGTACCGCTCCACCTGCTCGCCGGTCATGAAGAACGTCGCTCGTGCCTCGGCCCGCGCGAGCACCGCGAGCACCGCCGGGGTGCCTTCGGGGTGGGGGCCGTCGTCGAACGTGATCGAGACGCCGTGCTCGGAGCTCAGCCGGAGCGGAATGCGACACAGGCGTGCGATCGGCGGCACGACGGGTGCGGCTGCCGGGACGAACCACGCGCCTCGTGCGACGAATTCACGCAGCATCTGCAGCTTCCAGGACGAACGACGCTGCGGACGGCAGCCCGACGAACGACGAGGTGACGGTGCGGCCCCCAGCTAGCGCACGGCGGAGCGCCGTGAGCAACTCGACCGGCGTGCCGGCGACCTGCGCGAGCCCGAACCGGAGAAACGCCTCGTTGTTGAGGCGCAGATGGCCGCGGCCCCAGCCGTACGAGATCGCGGGGCATCCGCGCATCAGCGCCTCCAGCACGGTCAGGCCCCCCGTCGAGTGCACGAGCGCGTCCGCCGCGGCCATCCAGTCGCTCATCTGCTCGGTGAAGCCTTCGACGCGGACGCGTTCGTCGCCGGCGAAGCGCGCAGCCAGCTGGGCACGCAGTGCGTCGTTCCGCCCGCAGAGGCACACGACGTGCGCCACCTCGTCGAGCCTGAGCGTGATCTCGATCGCCCCGAGGATGTCGCCGACGCCCCAGCCGCCGCCCGAGACGAGGATCATGTTCCCCTCCTCGGGCAGTCCGAGCTCGCGGCGGGCGTCGGCCTGCGGGCGCGGCTCCAGGAACTCTGCGGAGGTGAAGCCGTGCACGCAGTGGATCGGGCCGTCACCTCCGATCACCTGCCGCACCTCCTGCACCGACTCGGGGTGCGTCAGGAGGTGGACGTCGACGCCACGGCTCGCCCAGTAGTGCATCCCGGCCAGGTCGGTGATGCCGGCGACGACCGGGACGTCGATCCGATCGGACCGGCGCAAGCGACCGAGGATCTCGGTCACGTTCGGATAGACCGAGACGATCACGTCGGGGTCGAGGCGGGCGATCAGCCGCAGCAGCCCGGGTGTGCCGAGCCGGGTCAGCAGTGACTGGGTGAGCGGCCGCGTCACCGCCGAGCGTACGAAGAACCAGAAGCCGAGATCCCACAGCCACAGGAAGCGGTAGAAGACGATGCGCGGTGCGCCGGCGCTGAGTGCTGCGACGACGCGACCGAGCGCAGGTAGGCAGTCCTCGATCGTGACGACAGCGTCCGGCTGCTCGCGGTGGATCTGCTCGGCCAGCAGCCGAGCGGGACGATCGTGGCCCTCGCCGACACTGGCTGTGAGGACGAGAACGCGGGGCGTCATCTCGCGAAGCCTATGCTTGCCTCTGGCAAGCTCGTCTGATGCTCGTGCTGCTCGCTCTCGTCGTCTCGATCGGCATCGTCGACTCGCTCAATCCGTCGACCGTCGGTCCGGCCGTTCTCCTCGCGCTCGGCACGCGGGCAAAGCGCGACCTCGCGCTGTTCACGCTCTCGGTCTTCGGAACCTCGACGCTCGGCGGGCTCGTGCTCGTGTTCGGATCGGGTCGCGCGCTGCTCGCGATCGCATCGACTCCTCGACCGCACGTCGTCCATCTCGTCGAGGTGGCGGCCGGGTGCCTGCTGCTCGTCGTTGCGGCGGGGCTCTGGCTCGCGCGCCGAAAGCTCAGCCGCAGGTTCTCCGCCGACGCGAAGCGCGCGCGGGTCTCGCCGCTATTGCTCGGCGCGGGGATCATCGTCGCCGAGTTCCCGACGGCAATCCCGTATTTCGGCGCACTCGTGGCGATCGTCGAAGGGCGTCGTGCGGCACTCAGCGAGGCCGCGTTGGTGATCGTCTTCAACCTCTGCTTCTGCGCACCGCTCCTGCTGCTGCTCGCGGTGGTCGTGCTCGGAGGGGATCGGGACAGGGCGTTCACTCGTGCCGTGCGCACCTTCATGGAGCGCTACGCGGCAGCTCTCGTGCCGGTCGTGTTGGCTCTCCTCGGCGCTGTGCTCCTGGTGATCGGCTTGCGTTCCCTGTGATGACGATCCCCAGCGTGCTGGTCGTCGACGACGACGCTCCGATCCGCCGGATGCTCCGCCGCACGCTTGAAGCGGCTGGCTATGCGGTCGAGCTCGCAGCCGACGGCGGCGCAGGACTCACCGCCGTCGAGCGCGCGAGCCCAGATCTGATCGTCCTCGATGTCGGCATGCCCGGGCTCGACGGGCTTGCGGTCTGCCGGCGCGTGCGCGAGCGCGGGCTCGCGACTCCGGTGTTGCTGCTGACCGCGCGCGACGCGCTCGTCGATCGAGTCGCCGGGCTGGACGCGGGTGCAGACGACTACCTGGTCAAGCCGTTCGAGACGGAGGAGCTGCTCGCGCGCGTGCGGGCGCTGCTGCGCCGCGGCCGTCCGCCCGAGACGATGCTCTCACTCGGTGACCTGCAGCTCGATCTCACGACGCGCACCGTCACGCGCGCCGGGCAAGCGATCTCGCTCAGCATGCGCGAGGCAGACCTCCTGGAGCTGCTCCTTCTGCACCCGCGGCGGGTCGTCACGCGAGAGCAGGCGATCGCCCAGATCTGGCAGGGCAACGCGCACGACAATGTCGTCGACCGGTACGTCTCGAACCTCCGGCGCAAGCTCGGCGAGCCGTCGCTGATCGACACGGTGCGCGGGGTTGGGTTCGTGCTCGGTCGATGAGCCTCCGTCTCCGTTCGGTCCTCGCCGCGGCGATCGCGACGACAATCGCCGTCGTCGTGCTCGGCTCCGCAGTCGACGTGCTCGTCGCGCGCCACCTGCACCACGAGCTCGACAAGACGTTGCGCACGCGTGCGGTCGAGGTCGCCCAACTTGCGGCGTCGGCTCCAGCCGTGCTGACGACGCCCGGGTCGCTCGACTCGCCGGTCGGAGCGACCCAGGCGATGGTCGAGGTCGTCGATCACCGCGACCGGATCGTCGCTCGCTCTCTCTCCCTCGGCGGCCGCGTCCTGCCACCGGGGTTGGCGAACAGGTCGGTCACCAGCGACACCTCGAGGTACACGTCGCTCAGGTTCGGTGCAGATCATCTGCGGATCTACGTCGCGCCGCTCTCGACCACCTCGGGCCAGGTCGCCGGTGGTGCGGTGCTCGTCGCCGCGTCGACGGCCGACGTCGACGACACGATCCGCACGCTGCACGTGCTGACGCTGCTCGCGGCGCTCGCGGCGGCGGCGATCGGTGCGATCGTCGTTGCGTTGCTGATGCGCAGTGCGCTGCGGCCGCTCGTTCGGCTTGCGAGCGCGGCGGGGGAGATCAGCCGCAGCGGCGATGCGCGCCGCCGACTGCCGAACCCGGGACGGCCCGACGAGGTCGGCCGGCTCGCGTCGACGTTGAACCGGATGCTCGACAGTCTCGAGCGCTCGCGCGACTCGGAGCGCCGCTTTCTGGCCGACGCATCGCATGAGCTCCGCACACCGCTCACGGCGCTGCGCGGCAACGTCGCGCACCTCGCTCGCTACGGGCCTACTCCCGAGCTCGTCTCGGATCTCGAGGCAGACGCGGCCAGGCTCGCGCGGCTCGCCGACGACCTGCTCGTACTCTCCCGCGAGGAGGCGGCAGGCCCCTTGCGACAGCAGGTTCGGCTGGACGAGCTGGCGCGGGAGATTGCGTCCGGCTCGGCCGAGCTCGAGAGCGAGGAAGTATGGGTGGAAGGAGATCCGGAAGCGCTCGGTCGGGCGCTCTCGAACCTGCTCGACAACGCCCATGCCTACGGCCCCGCCGGTGGTCGCGTGCAGGTTGAGGTCGCACGGCGAGGCGACCGCGCGCTTCTCACCGTCGAGGATGAAGGGTCAGGCCCCGACGACGCCGATCGCGAGCACGCCTTCGAGCGGTTCTGGCGGGCGCGCTCGGGCGGCGAGGGATCGGGCCTCGGCCTGGCAATCGTCCGGGCCACCGCCGAGCGCCATGGCGGCACCGCGACCGTCGTCGGCTCGCGGTTCACGATCGATCTGCCTGCCCTCAGGAAAGCCTCAGAGATCACGGGCACCCTGACCGGCGAGAACCTCGAGAAAGGATCGTCGTGAAGAACCTGCGCACGCTTTCGACCACCCGCTTGCTGACCGTGCTGGCCGCCAGCTGCATCCTGCTCGTCGGTGGTGCAGTCGTCGCCGTCGCCGCTCGTGGTGGCGGCGGCGCGACGCCTGCTCCGAAGCCGCTTGCGCAGGCGATCCACGACAGCCTCGCCGCAGCGAAGCCGAGCGGGCTCAGCGCGCGCATCTCCTTCACGAACAAGCTTTTTCCGACCGGCGCGCTGACGGGCGTCACTGGCTCGGCGCTGATGTCCGGCGCTGACGGACGACTGTGGGTGAACGGCAACGGAGGCAGGCTCGAGCTCCAGTCGACCGCCGGTGACGTCCAGCTGACCTGGACGGACACGAAGGCAACCCTGTTCGACGCCTCGTCGAACACCGCCTACACGTTCGACATCCCGAAGGAGAAGGCAGCTGCGGGCGGGACGACGGCCGCCACGCATGCGGCGCCGACGATCGATCAGATCACGACCTTCCTCACGGACTTCACCAAGCACTGGACTGTCTCCGACGCTCAGCCTTCGAACGTGGCAGGGAAGGAGGCGTACACCGTCGATGTCTCGCCGAGCCATGACGGCGGCCTGCTCGGTAAGGCCCAGCTCGCGTGGGCAGCATTGAACGGAACGCCGCTCAAGGTTGCGATCTACGCCCAAGGCGCATCGTCGCCGACGCTCGCACTCGAGGCGACGGACATCTCGTTCGCCGACGTTCCCGATTCCGACATCAATGTCGCGCCGCCTGCCGGCGCGAAGGTCGTCGACCTCTCGTCACAGGCCTCGGGGACAGGCACGAAGGCCGGCGACTCGCAGCCGATCACCGGGCTTGCCGCGGTTCAGGCCGCTGCCGGCTTTGCCGTTACCGCCCCTGACACGCTCGTCGGTCTGCCCCGGCAGGACGTTCGCCTCGTCGGCCCGGCCGACGGGCGCGCAGCGCTCGTCGTCTACGGCCAGGGACTGGGGGCGATCGTCGTCGTCGAGCGCGCGAAGGACGCGAGCGGCGGTGGCACAGCGGGCGCGCTCGGGAGCCTGCCGACGGTTTCGCTCGACGGCGGCGCGATCACCGGGCACGAGCTTGCAACGCAACTCGGAACGGTGCTCACCTGGAATCGCAGCGGGGTGACGAACATCCTCGCCGGCTCCGTTCCGAGCGCCGCGGCCGAGCAGGCGGCAAGCTCGCTCAAGTGAGCGACGGGACGGGCGAGGCGCGGCCGGTCGAGGCCCGCGGGCTCGTCAAGCGCTACGGCGAGATCGTCGCCGTGAACGATGTCGACCTGACGGTCGAGCGTGGCGACGTGTTTGGCTACCTCGGCCCGAACGGCGCGGGCAAGACGACCTCGCTCCGCATGCTGCTCGGGTTGATCCGGCCGACCGCCGGGGAGGCGAGGCTCTTCGGTCGCGACCCGCTCACCGACGGTGCTCGCGCGCTCGACGGCGTCGCGGGCTTCGTCGAAGGGCCACGCTTCTACCCGTACATGTCGGGCCGCAAGAACCTGCGCCTGCTGGCCGACCTGGACGGAGGTCATCCGCCGGGGCGGATCGACGAGGTGCTCGAGATCGTCGAGCTGCGGAACCGCGCCAAGGATCGCGTCGGTGGCTACTCGCACGGCATGCGCCAGCGGCTCGGTATTGCAGCCTCGCTGCTGCGCGAGCCGCAGCTGCTGTTGCTCGACGAGCCGGCGACCGGGCTCGATCCGGCGGGCATGCGCGACATGCGTGAGCTGATCAAGCGGCTCGCCTCGAACGGGATCACGATCCTGCTCTCGAGCCACATCCTGGCCGAGGTCGAGGAGCTCTGCAATCGCGTCGCGATCATCCGACGCGGTACGATCATCTACCAGGGGAGGCTCGACGCATTGCTCGAGAGCGCCGCGAGCGGCTTTCGGATCCGTGTGTCGGATCCCGACCGCGCGCTTGACTTGTTGAACGACCACCCCGGCATCGGCTCGGTGTCGCGCGCCGACGGGCACGTGCGCTTTCAGTCGGACGAGGCATCGCTCGGTGCCGCGACGGTCGCGCTCGGTCGCGCCGGGATCGGGATCACCGAGCTCGTCCCGCAGACGACCTCCCTGGAGGAGCTGTTCCTGACGATGACCGGCGGCGAGACGTCGGATGCCGACTCGGCGGCGACGGCATGAGACGGGTCTACAAGTGGGAGCTGCTGAAGCTGCTCGCGCAGAAGCGCACCTACATCGGGCTGGGGACGGCGATGATCGTTCCGATCGTGTTCGTCGTCGTGCTGCTTCTGCAGAAGGGCGGCCCGAACGACATCCCGCTCGGCCGCTACATCCGTCAGACCGGGCTCGCGACGCCGTTCGTGGTGCTGTTCTTCATGTCGATCTGGGCATTCCCGCTCCTGACCGCCCTCGTCGCCGGCGACATCGTGGCTGCGGAGAGCCAGAACGGCACGTTGAAGACGATCCTCACGCGGTCGCGCAATCGCGGCGAGATCTACGCCGGCAAGGTTCTTGCGTCGATCACGTACACCGCGTTGATCCTGCTCGCGATGGGGTCGGTCGGTCTGCTCGCCGCCGGCCTCGCCTGGGGCTTCGATCCACTCACGTCGCTCTCGGGCTCGACCGTCAGCTTCGGGCAGGGGCTCGGCCTGCTGGCGGGGAGCCTCGCGGTGTACCTCTGGCCGATGACGGCGATCGCGGCGTTCGGGTTGATGCTCTCGACGAT
>JACDGR010000007.1:10306-24773 GCA_013821525.1 Actinomycetota bacterium | reverse complement strand
CCCACAACCCATCCGACACATCCCACGGCTTCGTCCGCATCGACATCGCCTCCGAGCTTGACGACAGATGCCGACGGATCCGCCCCCGCCGAACGGGTCCCTTCATTCAGTTAGAGCTTCTTAGTCTGCGCCGCTCTTTAGTCCGTGAGGCCGCTGGCGCGGAGCTCGTCGAGCGCCGCATCCGTCTTGCCGAGCTCGAGCTGCATCCCCTCGAGCACGCGATCGGTCTTCGTGAACTGAATCTGGTCGTACTGCACGACCTGCACGCGGTTGCCGGACGGGTCGTGGAAGTCGAGGCGGTGTCCCGGCAGGATCTCGACACCGGCTGCCTCGAGCGCCCGCCTGGCTGCCTCCTTGTCGTCGACCACCAGCCCGAAGTGCGCCTCCTCTTCGCGCGATCCGCGTTCGAACAACGCGAGAAACTGGTCGCCGATCTCGAGAAACGCCGCGTCGTCTTCGCTGCGGTCGACGCCGGTCGGCTGGAACAGCGCGGTATAGAACTCAACCGCAGCCTCGAGGTCGTCGACCTCGAGCGCAACATGGTTGATCCCGACGAGACGCGGCATCACAGGCTCCGCTTCATGACGAGCCCCCCGTGCAACTCGCCGGTCCGCTCGAAGCCGTTCCGCTCGTAGAAACCGACCGCCGGCGAGTCGGCCTCGACCGACAACGAAACTTGCTGATGCTCTTCTTTGCGCGCCCGCGCGAGCAGGCCGTCGAGCAGTTCCTGACCGAGACCGTGACCGCGTCGCGACGGCACGATCGCGATCGTCAGCTCGGGCGTCTGCTCATCGACGAACCCGTAGGCCGGCTCGTTGTCACGGAACATACGGAACCAGGCCGCACCGACTCGATGCCCGCCCTCCGTCGCGACGACGGCAACATCCCCAGGGCGACCCCAGTTGTCCACGTAGCGCGTGAGCGGGATCTCGGCCTCGAACTGGTTGACGCGCCACGCATAGGCGTGCGCGAGCATCGAGCGCATGAACGGCACGTCAGCCTGCGAGCCTTTACGAATCACTAGTCGCCGATCTGTTGCGCGAGCTGGATGCGGTTGCCGTCCGGATCGAACACATCGACGAGCCGCATCTGCCCCGCAAGCTCGAGCACCACACCCACCTCGACGCCTTCGTCGCGCAGCTTGTCGGCTACCCGTTTCACATCGTCGACATCGACCATCGCGACGCCACCTTCAGCGGGTTCCCCCTCGGCGAGCGCGATGCGCATCGAGCCGTGCTCCAGCCTCGACCACTTGTCGTCCCAGTCGACGAATGTCTCGTCGAAGCCGAGCAGACGCTTGTAGAAATCACGACCGAGATCGAAGTCGCGCACGAGATACCAGACACGCGGCGCGCTCAAGGCGTCACAGCGCGAGCGCCGGCTCTTCCACGAACTGTTTGACCGTCCGCAGAAAATCTGCGCCTTCGGCACCGTCGACGGCGCGGTGGTCGACGGTCAAAGTCATCGACATGATCGGCCGGATCTCGACAGCACCGTCACGCGCCACCGGAGTATCCAGCGTCGCACCGACCGCGAGGATCGCCGCCTGCGGCGGGTTGATCACCGCGACGAACTGCTCGATGCCGAACATGCCGAGATTCGAGATCGTGAATGTCCCGTCCTCCATGTCTTGCGTCGTCAGCTTGTTGTCGCGCGCGCGTCCAACGACATCTCCGCGCGCAGTCGCGATCTCGGTCAGCGACCTTCGCTCGGCGGAGCGCAGCACCGGGACGACGAGGCCCTGTGGAGCGGCGACCGCAATGCCGACGTTCGCCGTCGGGAACTTGAGCAGCGCGTCCTCGGTGTACTGCACGTTCACCTCGCGATGGCGCATCAGCGCCTGCGCGCACACCTTGGTGAGCACGTCAGTGACCGTGATCCGCACGTCCGGGTTGAGCTCGCGGGCACGCGCGACGAGCTCGTTCGCGCGCGTCATGTCTGCGCTGACCGTCAGCTGGAACACCGGCGCCTGCCAGGCCGCCGTCAGCCGGCGCGCAATCGTCTTGCGAATCTTCGTCAGCGGCACCGACTCCACCTCGCCGGAAGGCTCCTGCCACGCCGGCGCCGCGGGCTGGACGGAGGTCGCGCCCCGCTCGACGTCCTGCGCGACGATGCGCCCGTCAGGGCCCGTGCCCTGCAGCTCGGTGAGCTCGATACCGCGCTCGCGCGCAATCCGCCGAGCAAGTGGCGAGGCCTTGATGCGACCGCCGTTACTCGGCGAAGCCTCCGCTGCGTGTGACGACTCGACTCGCGCGGCAAGCTCTGCCGCGGCGTCGCGCCCGGCAGCGCGCTCGGCGTCGCGCGAATGCGCCTCTGCGGGCTTCTCGGCGCTCTCCGGCATCCCGGTGTCGCTCGGAGGCTCCACCGCCTGCGTCCCCGCAGTAGCTGCGACCTCTTCACCCGCCTTGCCGATGTAGGCAATCGTCTGGCCGACCGGCGCCTCGCCCTCAGGCAGCGCGATCTTCAACAGGACGCCCGCGAAGTCGGACTCGACCTCTTGGGTCACCTTGTCGGTGTCGATCTCGTAGAGCGGCTCGCCCTTCGCGACCGTGTCGCCCTCCGCCTTCAGCCACTTCGTGACCGTGCCGGCCTCCATGCCCTGGCCGAGACGCGGGAGCTTGACCTCGGAGGCCATTATTTGCCGACCGTGCGCTTGATCGCTTCGAGCACGTCCTCGGCGTGCGGGACGATGAACTGCTCCATCACCGGCGCGAATGCAAGCGGGGCGAACTTCGCGCCGACGCGCTCGATCGGCGCGTCCAGGTAGTCGAATGCCTTGTACTGCAGCACCGCCGCAACCTCCGCGCCGAAGCCCATGCGCGTTACGGCCTCGTGTGCGACGACGACACGGTTCGTCTTCTTGACCGACTCGACGAGCGCGTCCTCGTCGAGCGGCTGGAGCGTACGGGGGTCGATGATCTCGACCGAGATCCCTTCTTCCTCCGCCGCAATTGCTGCCTCGAGTGCACGGTGGACGAGCGGCCCCATCGCGATCACCGTCACATCGGTGCCCTCGCGGATCGTGCGCGCCTTGCCGAGCGGGATCGGCTCGAGCTTCTCCGGCACCTCGCCCTTGACGGGGTAGAGCAGCCGGTGCTCGAAGAAGACGACCGGGTTCTCGTCGTAGATCGAGCTCCAGAGCAGCCCACGCACGTCCTCCGGGGTCGACGGATAGACGACCTTCAGGCCCGGGATGTGCACGAGCCATGCCTCGAGCTGCTGCGCATGCTGCGCGCCCGGCGACCAACCGGCGCCGCCCTGCGTGCGAATCGTCAACGGCACCTTCACCTGTCCGCCCGACATGAAGCGGTGCTTCGCGGCCTGGTTGACGATCTGCTCGAGCGAGAGGGTCAGGAAGTCCTCGTACATGATCTCGACCACGGGACGCATGCCCGCCATCGCCGCGCCGATGCCCGCGCCGACGATCGCCATCTCGGAGATCGGCGTGTTGCGCACGCGCTCCGGCCCGAACTCGTCGAGCAGGCCCTGCGTGACCGCCATCGAGCCGCCCATCTCGGCGATGTCCTCACCCATGATGAAAACGTCCTCGTCTGCGCGCATCGCCTCAACGAGCGCGTCGCGGACGGCCTCTCTGTAGGTCAGCTCAGGCATACACGTTTTTCAACGCGTCTTCGGGCTGTGGGTCGGTTCCGTTCTGGGCGAACTCGAGCGCAGCCTCGACGATCTCGTTCGCCTCGGCGTCGAGCGATTCGAACTCGTCGTCACTGACACCGAGTCGGTCGCGCAGCTTCGTGATC
Organism: Actinomycetota bacterium; assembly: GCA_013821525.1. Taxonomy (GTDB): domain Bacteria; phylum Actinomycetota; class Thermoleophilia; order Gaiellales; family Gaiellaceae; genus PALSA-600. The sequence goes on along the minus strand of JACDGR010000007.1, from coordinate 21,015 downwards.
GGATCCTGATCGGCCGCTTCCTGCCGGTCTTCCTTGGTGCGGTAGACCTGCGGGTCGCCGATGTAGTGCCCGTGCATCCGGAACGTCTCGACATCGACGAAGACCGGGCCTTCGCCCGAGCGCGCGAAGTCGAGCGCCTCATGGGCTGCCTCGTAGACCGCTTGCACGTCCTGCCCGTCGACCTTGATCGAGCGCATGTCGTAGGCGAGCGCGCGCTTCGACATGTCGTCCCATACCGGCGAGTGCTGCCAGCCGGGCGTCGACTCGGCCCAATGGTTGTTCTCGCAGACGAAGACGGTCTTCGTCTTCCAGAGCTGCGCGAGGTTCAGCGACTCGTGAAAGGTTCCGATGTTCGTGGCGCCGTCGCCGAAGAACGCGACCGCGACTCGAGGCTCGTCGCGTAGCTTGAACGCAAGGCCTGCGCCGGTGACTGCCGGCAGGCCGCCACCGATGACGGCGTTCGCGCCCATGTTGCCGCGCTCGACGTCGTAGAGGTGCATCGAGCCGCCGTAGCCGTGGCAGCAACCCTCGATCTTCCCGTACAGCTCGGCCATCACCGCATTCGGGTGAGTGCCGCGCGCCAGGGTGTGCCCGTGGGCTCGGTGGGTGGATGCGAAGACGTCGCCCTCGTCCATCGCCTGGCACACGCCGACCGCCACGGCCTCCTGGCCGATCGCGACATGGAGGAAGCCCGGGAGATCGCCTGCGCGGAAGCGCTCCTCGACCTTCTCCTCGAAGCGCCTGATCAGGAGCATCTCGCGCAGGAACTCGCGCAAGCTCTCCTCGGTGAGAGCGCGTTTCTTCTCGACCTTCGCCACTGCGCCCGCCAGTGTACGTTTTGCGCCGTGAGCCTTGCGGGACAATGGCGCGATCTGGAGACGAGCCTGCCGAGAACCTGGCAGACGGCGAGCCTGCGCCTGGAGTTGCGCGATCGCGAGACCGCCGACCGCGCCTCCCGCCTGCTCGGACCGGCGCAGCCGTTCCGCCCGGAGCCGGAGATCGTCAGCTTCTCCTCGGCCCGAAACGGCAGCGCGACCGGCCCGGACAACGTCGTCAGGCTGCTCGCACGCCTCGACGAGGCGCGGATCGGCGGCGCGCTCAGCCTGGCCGGCTCGACCAAGGCGGCGGCGCTCGGCGAGCGCGAGCTGATCCCGCTCGTCGATGCCTGGGACGCTGCCCTCGCCCAGCTGCCGTCCGACTGGAGCGACCTCTTCTGCGAGCTGACGCTCGACTCGTCCGACTACATCGAGCCCGCGGCCGTCCTCTGCATCCAGATCAACCCACGCCGCGACGGCGAGCGCAACGCGCTGCGCTTCCGCTGTGCCCGCGTCGCCGGCTACGGCGTCTCGCCGGAGATGGCTCGACGCTGCTTCCAGCGCTGCGACGACAAGGAGATCCGTGGCTCGCTCGCCGTGCTGCGCGCGCTCAGCGACACGCACCTCGTCGCAACCCAAGGCCCTGTGTGGATGCTCGAGGGAAAGACGATCTGATGGCCGACCCCGTCTCCTGGCTGTTGATCGAGAAGGGCTGGGAGGTCGTCGATGCCTCGGGCGCCGGCCTGGGGAAGGTCGACGAGGTGCTCGGCGATCACGAGACCGACATCTGGGACGGGCTCACGGTCGACGGGGACTATGTCGCCGCCGAGCGCGTCGGCGAGATCGTCGAAGGCCGTATCACCCTGAAGGCTTGAACGACGCGCTCGCCCTCGCTGCGCAGATCCGCTCCGGCGAGATCTCCGCGGGGGAGTTACTCGACACCACGATCGAGCGAGTCGAGGCAGCCAATCCCGAGCTGAACTTCCTCGTCACCGAATGCTTCGAGCAGGCGCGGGGTGCTACGCCGGCCGACGGGACGTTCGCGGGCGTGCCGATGCTCGTCAAGGATCTGACCGAGACCGCCGGCCTACGCACGACCTTCTCCTGCCGAGCGTTCGCCGATTACGTGCCTGCGCACGACGCGGCCGTCGTGCGCCGAATGAAGGAGGCCGGATTCGTCGTGATCGGGAAGAGCAACACGCCCGAGTTCGGCATCACCGCCGTCACCGAGTCGGAGCTGAACGGCGCCTGCCGCAACCCGTGGGATACCTCGCGCACGCCGGGCGGATCATCCGGTGGCGCAGCGGCTGCGGTCGCTGCGGGCGTGCTGCCGCTGGCGCACGGCTCCGACGGCGGCGGCTCGGTGCGCATCCCCGCTTCCTGCTGCGGGCTGTTTGGGATCAAGCCGTCGCGCGGCCGGGTCTCCCCCGCGCCGTACACGAGCGGTTCGCTCGAGCTCTCGCAGAGCGGCCCGCTGTCGGTGAGCGTGCGAGACGCTGCCGCCTTCCTCGACGCGATCGCGGGCTATGAGCCGGGCGACGCGCACTGGGCGGCGCCACCGCAGCGGCCGTTCCTCGCGGAGGTCGGCGCCGACCCGGGTCGCCTGAGGATCGCGTTCACCGCCGAGCCCGCCGTCCCGCACCCGGTCGACCCGCGCGTTGTCTCCGTCATGCGCTCGGCCGCGGATGCGCTCGCTGCGCTCGGACACGACGTCGTCGAGCGCACCCCGCCCTGGGTCGACGAAGAGCTGCTGCAGGTGTTCGCGCAGCTCTGGCAGTTGACACCCGCGCTCTACCCCGTGCCGGACGATGCGCTGCTGACACCGCTCAACCGCGCGCTTGCGGCGACCGCGCGCGAGACCTCGAGCGTCACCTACGCGCACGCCGTCGGCGCATTGCAGCGCGCCGCGCGTCGCATCGTCGGCTTCTGGTCCGAGGTCGATGTCGTCCTGACGCCAGCGCTCGCGATGCTGCCGGTGCCGATCGGCTGGGTTTTCGAACCGGAGGATCCGTGGGAGCAATTCCTCCGCGGCGGGCAGTTCACGCCGTTCACGCCGATCGTCAACGTGACCGGGCAACCGGCGGCCTCCGTGCCGTTCGGGGTCGTCGACGGCCTACCGGTCGGCGTGCAGCTGATCGGCCCGCCGGCCGGCGAGGCGATGCTCTTCCGCCTGGCCGCGCAGATCGAGGAGGCGCACCCGTGGGCTCACCTGTTGCCTCGACCCTCTACCTGATCGCGGCGGCCAGCTCGGCCGCTAGCTCACGTGCTCGGCGAGCGTCGGCAGAGATCACGAGGCACGTGTCGTCGCCGGCGACCGTCCCGACGACGAGGGGATGCTCGGAGCGGTCGAGAGCCCGCGCTATTGCGGGAGCCGAGCCGATCTCCGAGTGGATCACCACCAGGTTCTGCGCCGCCACCGCCTGCCGTCCGAACTGCGCGAGGAGCGTTGCGAGCGTCTCGCGCGGATCGAGTCGCCCGTTGCGGTTCGGCAAGTCGTACCGCATCCGCCCGAGCGGGTCTCGAGTCTTCACGAGTCCGAGCTCGCGTATGTCGCGCGAAACCGTCGCCTGAGTGACGACGCACCCCGCGCTCCCGAGCGCTTCGAGGAGGTCCTGCTGGGTCCCGAGTCGCAGACGCTCGACGAGGCTCGCGACGAGACGCTGGCGCTCGTCTTTCGGCAGCTGCCTCTCCTCCTGCATAAATCAAGCATCGCTCATGCACTGAGTAGTTGCCAATGTTTTGGACGCGGACCGGACGGCAAACCCCCTCCCATGTTGCGGAAAGCGATCTGGACCGGGCTCTACGCCGGCCTCGGCGCAGCTTCGACGATGGCCGCGCGGCGGCTGGCCTCGAAGATCTGGCGCGTGGCTACGGGCGAAGCGCCCCCCACGAAACGATGACCAAGGGCGACCAGCGGGTCGAGTCCGCGGCCGACAAGCTGGAGACGTTCGTCAAGAACGCGCAGGCGGGTGGCGGCGTCAAGGCCAAGGTCGGCGCGGCGATGTCGGACGACCCCGACTTCCTGCGCAAGCTGAAGCCGAGCCTGATCAAGGCGCGCGCGCAGGGAAAGGCGCCGACAGACGAGCCGCCGGGCGGCACACGCAGCGCTCCCTCGGGGCCCCAGCTCAGCAGGCCGAAGCCGCCGCAGCAGAAGAAGAACGGTGGCGGCCCGAGCCCGTTCCTCGTGATCGGGGCCGCGCTCGGTGTCGGCTATCTCCTCGCCAAGGCAATCGATTGGAGGGGCCATGCCCACCCGCACAACTGATCGGGGAAACGGCGGGCTCGGCGGAGCGGTCAAGCAGGTCGCCGAGCACGCTTCCGGCATCGCGCGCCTCGAGGTGGAGCTGGCAGCGCTCGAGCTCAAGCAGAAGGTCGCAGCACTCGGGATCGGGATCGGGTTGGCAGTCGGTGGCGCGGTCTTCGGGCTGTTCATGCTCGGGTTCGGGTTGGCGACGATCGCCGCGGTGCTCGACACGTTCCTCTCCACCTGGCTCGCGCTCCTGATCGTGACCGTTGCGCTCGGCGTGCTCGCGGGCCTACTCGTGCTGCTCGGGCTCGGCAAGATCAGGAAGGGATCGCCGCCGGTGCCGGAGCAGGCGATCCGCGAGGCGAAGCTGACGACAGGAGCGCTGAAGAGCTGATGGCAGAGAAGACGCGGACGGCAGAGCAGATCAAGAGCGACCTCGAAACCGAGCGGAACCAGCTCGCGGCCGCGGTCGACGGTCTGCGCGGCGAGCTCTCGGCGGCTGCGGACATCTCGGGCAAGCTGAAGGCGAACCTGCCCGTCGTCGCCACGGGCGCCGCGTCGGTGGGGTTCGTGCTCGCCGGCGGCGTCGGCGCCACAATGCGCTACTTCGCCCGCCGGGGGCGCGAGGGGAACGAGAAGGTTCGCCTCGGCCGCTGGTCGATTCTCGACCGCGATTGAGTGCCGAAGTCGGGCACGCTCCGCGCAAGCCGGGCCGGCTCTCGCGCGGCGAGTGGTTCGCTGTCCTGAAGCGAACGGTCAGCCAGTTCCTCGCCGACGACTGCATGGGCCTCGCCCAGGAGGTCGCCTACAGCGCGCTGCTCGCGTTCTTCCCCGCGATCGCCTTCCTGCTCGGTTTGCTCGGGGTGCTGCACCTCTACGACCAGCTGCAGTCGTTCCTCGGCACGGTTGCACCGCACGGCGTCATCCACTTCATCGAGGGGCTACAGCGCGATCAGAAGGGCGGCGCGAAGTTCATTGCGCTCGCGCTTGGCGGTGCGGGCGCTGTTTGGGCGGCGAGCGGCGCGATGGGGTCCGTGATCAAGGCGGTCAATCGTGCGTACGACCGCACCGAGACGCGACCGTTCTGGAAGGTGCGCGGCATCGCGATCCTCCTCGTCGTGCTCTCGGGCATCACCGTCGTTGCGCTCGCGGTGCTGATCGTCTTCGGCGGCCCGCTCGGCCAGGCGATCGCCGACAAGGCGCACCTAGGCGGGGCGTTCACGCTGTTCTGGGCGATCGCGCGCTGGCCGGTGGCGTTCATCGCCGTGCTGCTCTTCTTCGCGTTCATCTACTACTTCGCCCCGAACCAGGATCAGCGCCGCTGGCAGTGGCTGACGCCCGGGTCATTCGTGGGCGCGGCGCTGTGGCTCGCGCTCTCGGGACTCTTCACGTTATATGTCACGTTCGCGGGCAGCTACTCGAAGACGTACGGGTCGCTCGCAGCGGGCGTGATCTTGCTGCTGTGGTTGAACTACACGGCCTGGGCGATCCTCTTCGGCGCGGAGCTGAACTCGGAGCTCGACAACCAGGCCGACATCGCAGCCGCAGGCGGCGAGCACGCCGGCCTGACGAAGCGCGCGCACCGCAAGGGCTGAGCTAGGTGACCTTGAGGGTGCGGACGAGTGACGGTTGGGTGTCGCTGCCGACGCGGTAGCTGCCTGCTCTCAGCGTCACGCTCCAGGTGATCGTTCCGCGGCCGGCGACGCTCGTCTTTCGGTCGACGCCCGGCCCCTTCAGGTGCAGGTTCCCGGTCGACGTCGCATCGTGGACGGTGATCGCGTACTTGCCATGTGCGAGCTTCGACGGAAAGGAGAGTGTGCGCCCCGGCCCGACGCGCGCAGTGATGGGCTTCGGCTTCACCGGCAGCGGCGGTGGCGGCGGTGGCGCGGGCGTGCCGCCGGTGAAGCCGCCCTTCATCGACCCGAAGTGGGCATCGCAGACGAACGTGTAGCGGCCGTCGGTGATCGTGATCGTGAAGGTCTGATCGCCGACGAACTCGATGTCGGTCTGCGCGTCGACCCCCGGCCCCTTGAGATGGAAGTTGTGGATGTCGGAGCGGTCGTGAACCAGCACGGTGTAGGTGCCGGGTGCCAGCGACGTGACGGTATTTCCCGCACCGTCCTGCAGGGAGATGGTGAAGCCGGGGCCGACAAAGCCGACGAGGCTTGTGTCGTCAGCCGCGATCGGCGCAGCGAGCGTCAGCGCGGCGGCAAGAGAGGCGAGAGCGGCGAGGAGCGCGACGCGCATACCTGAATTACGAGCGAACGGCCGGACCGGTTTTCTCCCCCGCTCAGGCCCGGAGCGACGCGTCGAACCGGCTCCCCAGCGCCTCGACGACGACGTTGCGCAGCCGCGCCCCGTCCTCGTCGGAGAGCGTGCGTTGCGCCGACTGGAACGCGACGGCGAACGCGATCGATTTCTTGCCGTCGGGGATCTGGTCGCCCCGGTAGTCGGAGAGAAAGCGCACAGCCTGGAGCTCCTCGCCGGCAGCCTCGCGGATCGCCGCGGCGAGCTCGCCCGCCGGGACGCCCTCGTCGACGACGAACGCGAGGTCGAGGCGTAGCGGTGGATAGCTGACGACGTCGCGGTAGAGCACGCGCTCAGGCACCAGCATGAAGAGCTCGTCGAGCTCGAGCTCGAACGCACTCCACTCGCCGTCGAGACCGAGCGGCCCGTACTGCGCGACCCAGCCAGACTGCACGGTTGCACCGACGGTCGCCTGCTCGATCGGGCGCGCACGCTCGAACCTCGGCTCGACCTGGAGAGCGGAGAACACCGCCTCGACCGCTCCCTTCGCAGCGAAGAAATCGCCTTGCAGGATCCCGCCCAGCCGCCACGGCTCCCGCGGCACACCACCTTGCTGTGGGAGATAGACGTGCGCGACCTCGAACAGCCGGATCCGCTCGTTCCCGCTGTCGACGTTGTGGCGCGCGGCGGAGAGAAGCCCGACAGCGAGCGTCGTGCGGAGCAACCGCTGCTGCGAGCTCAGCGGCACCGGCAGCTCGATCGCCGACGGATCCGGGTCCGACGGCTGCAGGGAGTAGGTGTAGGCCTCGTAGAAGCCTGCACCGACGAGGACGTCCTCGATCCCCCGCCGGAGGCGCTGCTCGTGCTTGAGCCGCCCGAACATCGCCTGCCGTCGCGGCAGCGTCAGCGGCACGTCCTCGAGCCGGAAGCGCGCGACCTCCTCGACGACGTCGATCTCGCGGCGCACGTCGCGCGCGCGCCAGGTCGGCACGGTCACCTGCCAGTCCGCCGAGACGTCGAACCCGAGCTGCTCCAGCCGCTCGCGCTGCTCTGCCTCCGCCACCTCGAGACCGAGCACAGCCTCGGTGTACGCGGGCCGGAAGGCGATGTTCGCGGGTGCGTGCACGTCGGCGCGCACCTCGGCCTCGCCGCTCCAGCGGCCACCCGCCAGCTCGGCGAGGAGCTGCGATGCGTACGTCGCGGCCGCGCCGGCGAGCTCGGGGTCGACGCCCTTCTCCCAGCGGGTCTGACTCTCGGTGCGCATGTGGTGACGCTCGCCACTGCGCAGCACCGTCAGCGGCTCGAAATTCGCAGCCTCGAGCAGCACCGATGTCGTTGACTCACCCACCTCGGTGTTCGCGCCGCCCATCACGCCGCCGATCGCGATCGGTCGTTCGCCGTCGGCGATCACGAGGTCCTCGGGATCGAGTTCGCGCGCAGTCCCGTCGAGTGTCTCGAGCGCCTCTCCCTGCGTAGCGCGGCGTACGACGATGCGCCCCTCCGCGAGGCGTTCGTAATCGAAGGCGTGCAGCGGGCTACCGAGGGCGAGCATCACGTAGTTCGTGATGTCGACGACGTTCGAGATCGGACGCATACCGGCACCGACGATCCGCGCCTTCAACCACGCCGGCGAGTCCCCCACCTGCACGTCGCCGAACAGGCGTCCGATGTAGCGCGGACATCGTTCGAGATCCTCGATCCGGATGTCGAGGGGCTCGTCGGCCACGCGCTCCGGCTCGGTGCCTGGCATCGGCCGCAACTCGCCGCCCGTGAGGACGGCGACCTCGCGTGCGATCCCGTAGATCGAGGTGAGGTCGGGACGGTTGTTGAGCGTCTCGAGCTCGAGGATGTCGTCGCCGACAGGCACCACGTCGGCGAGCGGCGTGCCGGGCTCGAGCTCGTCCGAGAGCAGCATGATCCCGCCGTGATCCTGGCCCAGCTCGAGCTCGCGCTCGGAGAGGATCATCCCGTCGGAGACCTCTCCGCGAAGCTTGCGCTTCTCGATCGTGAACTCCCCGCCCGGCATCACCCCGCCGGGGACGACGACGGCGACGGTTGCACCGGCGCCGAAGTTCCAGGCACCGCAGACGATCGAGCGGGGCTCGGCCTCGCCGACATCGACCTTCGTCAGCTGCAGCTTGTCGGCGTTCGGATGCTTGCCGGCCTCGAGCACGCGGCCGACGACGAAGTGCTTCAGGTTGTCGCCCGTGTCGGGGACGCCGCGGCGGACGATGCGGTCGACCTCGGTGCTCGTGAAGACGAGCCGCCGTGCGAGTTCCTCGAGCCGCCAGCTGAAGTCGACGTACTCGCGCAGCCACGAGACCGGGACTTTCATGCCGTCACCATCAGAACTGTCCCAGCACGCGCAGATCGTTCTCCCAGAACGCGCGCAGGTCGGGCAGGCCGTGCCGAAGCATTGCGATGCGCTCGATGCCGAAGCCGAAGGCGAATCCCTGCCACTCGTCGGGATCGAGGTCGACGTTGCGGAACACGTCGGGGTCGACCCAGCCGGCCCCGCCCATCTCGATCCAGCCCGAGCGCTTGCAGGTCGCGCAGCCGCGGCCGCTGCAGATGAAGCAGGTGACGTCGAACTCGACCGACGGCTCGGTGAACGGGAAGAAGCTCGTGCGCATGCGTACCTCACGGTCCTCGCCGAAGAGCGCGCGGAAGAACTGCAGCACGGTTCCTTGCAGGTCGGCAAGCGTGATCCCACGGTCGACCGCGAGACACTCGACCTGCAGGAAGATCGGTGAGTGGGTGGCGTCCGGCGTGTCGCGGCGATAGCAGCGGCCCGGCGAGACCATGTACAGCGGTGGCGTTCGCGCAAGCATGGCGCGAATCTGATCCGGCGAGGTGTGCGTGCGCAGCACGGTGTCGGAGTCGATGTAGAAGGTGTCGTTGATCGACCGCGACGGATGCCCGGGATCGCTCGTCAGCGCGTCGAAGTTCTCCCAGACCGTCGCGACCTCGTTGCCGTCCCAGACCTCGTAGCCCATCCCGAGGAACACGTCCTCGATCTCACGCCGGATCTGCGTCAACAGGTGCAGCCGGCCGCGCTCGACCGGCAGGCCGGGGATCGTCACGTCGACCCCGCTGTCGGCGGCCGCTTCCCACAGCAGTTGCTGCAGCGCGGTCTCGCGCTCGGCGACAGCCGTCTCGAGGCGACCGCGGACGCCGTTCAGCAGCATGCCGCTCTCGCGGTCGCGCACGCCTCGCAGCGCCTGCACGAGCTCCGACTTGCGGCCGAGCCACGCGACGCGAGCGGCGTCGAGCTCTGCATCGCTGAGCGCGGCGTCGATCGCGGCGCGCGCGCCTGCTTCGTAAGCCGTCCAGTTTGCGTCGTCTAACGACATGGCGGCGACACTATCCAACGTTCCTCCTCTATCTCTGCGGGTCGGGTCTGAGCAGCCCCGATGCTGAGACGAAGGCGCTACGACACGCCGCGGCCCGAGCACCGGGGCCGCATAAACAAGGTCGTCGCGAGGGCGTTCATTGCTGGAAGCATACCGGCGTGTCGGCTTACGACCAGATCGCCCGCATCTACGACCCGTGGTCGCGCACGGTCGTTGAGGACGTGCCGTTCTACCTCGAGGAGGCGCAACGCTCCGGCGGGCCCGTGCTCGAGCTCGGCGTCGGCACCGGCCGGATCTCGGTGCCGATCGCGGCATCCGGCATCGACGTCGTCGGCGTCGACCTCTCGGCCGGAATGCTCGAGGTCGCGCGCGAGCGCGCAGACCTCGCGGGCGCGGTCGTCGACCTGCGGCACGGCGACATGCGCGACCCGCCGGTCGAGGGCACGTTTCCGCTCGTGCTGATCCCGTTCCGGTCGCTGCTGCACATGGAGACCGACGGCGATCGGCGCGCGGTGCTCCGTGTCGCGCGGCGGCTGCTCGCGCCGGAGGGCCGGCTGATCTTCGACGTGTTCGCGCCCGACGCGGAAGACATCGCCGAGACGCACGGCCGCTGGCTCGAGCGCGAGCCGGGAATCTGGGAGCGCGCGGACTGGAACGACGCGACCCGCACGCTGATCCTGCGCGTCCGCGGCGCGGACGGTGAGGCGGAGATGTCGCTCGCCTGGCTCTCGGTGCCGGAGTGGCGCGGGCTGCTGGCCGACGAGGGCTTCGAGCTCGACGCGCTCTACGGGTGGTTCGACCGCTCGCCGTGGACGGGCGGCGAGGACTCGATCTGGGTCTGCCGGGCCGCTAACCCCTGAACCAGGTTCGAACCTGGTTCAGGGGTTAGCGAGCTGCCGGCGCCATTCGTACAACGCGATGGCGCCGGCGGCGGCGACGTTCAGCGACTCGGCGCCCTCGATCGGGATCCGGGCAGCGACGTCGCGCTCGACGTCAACGGGCAGGCCCTCTCGCTCCGCGCCGAGCAGGAACGCGACGCGGCCGGAG
>JACDGR010000007.1:0-10296 GCA_013821525.1 Actinomycetota bacterium | reverse complement strand
TCGAGCGAGGCGAGCGGCATGCCGCTGTGCGCCTCGAGCGCAACCCGAGTTTGTGTGGAGTCAACACAAGCCCACGGGCCGAGGGGCACGCGCCAGATCGAGCCGGCGCTCGCGCGGAGCGCCTTCGGCGATGTCGGGTCGGCGCACCCGTCCGAAAGTGCGACGGCGGCGCCGAATGCATCTGCGGTGCGGATCAGGCTGCCGACGTTGCCCGGGTCGGAGAGCTGCCAGAGCGCGAGCGTCGCCGGCCGTTCCTCCCACGCCGGCAGGTCGGCTCGGCGGTAGACGGCGACGACGCGCGGGGGATGCGGCGCGCTTGCGACGTCTGCGAGCAGCGCCTGCTCTACATCCTCGCCGGCGCGCAAGATTTCCACGGGCTCTGCTGTTGCGGCGGCTACCGCGTCCTCGCCTTCGACGAAGAAGAGGCCGAGCTTGTCACGCCAGCGCTTGTCGTGCAGCTTGCGCACGAGCTTCAGGCGCTCGTTGTCCTTCGAGACGATCAACGGATCAGCGTCATTTCAAGTCAGCGCCCCCAGTCGAGCCACTCGCCGTGGAAGTCGAATACCGCGAGCCGGGTCAGCTCGCCGCCCGGGAAGCGCTCGACGTCGAGCGAGTAGCCGTCATCCTCGGGCGCCCGGCCAGTGCCGAGGTAGACGATCGGCTCGCGGCGCGAGGCCTCCTCGAGCGCGCTGCGCAGCTTGTCGATCCCCGAACGATCGACGTACATCGTCGACGCCGTCTGGAAGACGACCAACTGCGTTCCTTCGCGGCGATCGGCGAGCAGGGCGGGCAGCGACTCGACGTAGTCGCCGCGCAGCAGCGCCGGGGGATCGGTGCGCAGGATCTCGATTGCGCTGCGCAGCCGCTCGAGCCGCTCGGTCTGGTCGGCCCACACGAATGCCTGCAGGAGCCGCGCGCCGTGCTCGGTCGTCGCGTCAACGGGACTCAGGTCGATCCCGCGGCGCCGCGCGACCTCGACGGTTCGCCTGAGCAGTTCCGGCGGCGGCGGCAGCCGATCGGCGCCCGCTAGCTCGAGCGGCCCGTCGCCCCACTGGCCGGTCGAGTAGCGATAGCTGTAGCGATCCCAGACGAGATTCAGCCCGGCCGAGGGCCCGAGTTCGAGCAGGTCGAACGGGCGCCCGTCGGCGATCGACAGGAAGCCGGGCAGCAAGCCCCAGGCCCGCTGCACCTCGTTCGTCTGCACGTCCTGCTCGGCGGTGAAGCGGGTGAGGAACGCGCGCTCCGTGACAAGGGCGTCGCCGATGTCGTCCCACGACGCCTGCTGCGCCAGCACGAGGTAGTGCAGCGCACCGAGGAGGCGCAGCGGGAAGTCCCAGCCGAGGTCGGACGCAAGATCGCCGACCCGCGGATCAGCCGCGAGCCGGCGACAGAGTGCTGCGTAGAGCGGCGAGCGGCCGTCGCAGTAGACCGCCTGGCGGGCGAAGATCTCCGCCTGGCGTGACAGGGTCGCGCCTACTGCGCGAGCGCGGTCTTGGCCTGCGCGACGAGCTCGCCGAACTTCGCCGGGTCCGTGGCCGCGAGATCCGCGAGCACCTTCCGGTCGAGCTCGATCTCCGCAGCCTTCAGGCCCGAGATGAACTGGTTGTACGAGAGGCCGTTCGCCCGCGCGCCGGCGTTGATGCGCATGATCCAGAGCTTCCGGAACTCACGCTTCTTGACCTTGCGGTCGCGGTAGGCGTACGAGAGGGAGCGCTCGACCTGCTCCTTCGCGTACTTGTAGTTCGTGCTCTTGAGGCCCCAGTAGCCCTTCGCCTGCTCGAGGACCTTGCGGCGCTTCTTGCGCGCGTGAACGGAACGCTTGACGCGAGCCATTAGCGGCGTCCCAGCATGCGGCCGACGGTCTTCTCATTCGCGGTGGAGACCGCCTGGTCCTTACTGAACTGGCGCTTCTGCTTCTGCGACTTGTGCATGAGCTTGCCCGACATCTGGGCCCGCCGCAGCAGCTTCCCCGTTCCCGTCACCTTGAATTTCTTCTTCGCTCCCGAGCGTGTCTTCATTTTCGGCATCTCGTTTGACTCCTGCGTTCTTCGTTGGGCCGAGCACCATTGTCATGTTCCGCCCCTCGAGCAGAGGCTGTGTCTCGATCAGGCCGATCTCCTTCACGTCATCTGCGAGGCGCATGAGCAGGTCGCGCCCGCGATCCGGATGCTCGCGCTCGCGGCCCCGGAACATGATCGTGACCTTGACCTTCGCGCGCTGGTTCAGGAAGCGCTCGACGTGGCCTTTCTTCGTGTCGTAATCGTGAATCCCGATCTTGGGTCTGAGCTTGATCTCCTTGACGTTGATCTGCGTCTGGTGCTTTCGGGCGAGCTTCGCCTTCTGCTCCAGCTCGTACCGGTATTTCCCGAAGTCCATGACCCGGGCCACCGGTGGATCCGCCTGGGCCGCGACCTCGACCAGGTCGAGGTTCTTTCCGTAGGCGTACTCACGTGCCTCGTCCGACGTCTTGACCCCGAGCTGCTCGCCGTCTTCTCCGATCAGCCTCACGCGCGGGACGCGAATCGCGTCGTTGATGCGCGTCTGCGGCTCCGGACGCCGCGGCGGCTCGAACGAACGCCTGCCCCGCGGCCTCAAATGCTCTTCACCAAGCTCGTAGTGACCTCCTCGTAGACGTAAAATCCGCTGGCATGCAGCGGCAGGAGGTCTCGATCAACCTGCTCGGTTGAGCACTCGGTTGAACCCCCGAAGCGTGAGCTAGGAGGTGAGAGACGGTTCCGCCCCTGCTTGCCAGGGCTCCATGGTAGCAAGTTTTGCCCGGAAATCAGCCAGGGACAGCGTGCTCTGCTCGCCCCCACGCTCGCGGATCGCGAGCGATTCGTCGCTCTCCTTCTCGCCGTAGACGACGACGTAGGGGATCTTCTCGAGCTCGGCGTTCCGGATCCGCTTGCCGACGGTCTCGTCGGAGTCGTCGATGTCGACGCGGTGCTCGGCGAGCGAGGCGACGAGGACCTGCGCGGCCTCGCGGTGCTTCTCGCTGACCGGCAGCACGCGCACCTGCACCGGCGCGATCCAGAACGGGAAGGCGCCGGCGTAGTGCTCGGTCAGGATCCCGATGAAGCGCTCAAAGGAGCCCATCAGCGCCCGATGGACGACGTAGGGAGTGTGCTCGGTGTTGTCGGCGCCGACGTAGCGGCAGCCGAGACGCTCCGGGGTGAGAGCGTCGAGCTGCACGGTGCCCATCTGCCAGGCGCGGCCCAGCGAGTCGCTCATGTGCAGGTCGATCTTGGGGCCGTAGAACGCGCCGTCACCCGGAGTGACGACGTACTCGAGCCCACGCCGGTCGAGCGCGGCGCGCAAGGCGCCCTCGGTGAAGTCCCACTCCTCCTCGGTGCCGAGCTTGTTGTCGGGCCGGGTCGAGAGCTCGAAGCTCGACTCGAGACCGAAGAGGTCGTAGACGAACTTCGCGTAGTCGAGACAGCCGAAGATCTCGTCTTCGATCTGCTCGCGGGTGCAGAAGATGTGCGCGTCGTCCTGGGTGACGTGCCGGACGCGAGTCAGGCCGTGCAGAGTTCCTGCGCGCTCGTTGCGATGGAGCGGCGCGGCCTCGGCGTAGCGGAGCGGCAGCTCGCGGTAGCTGCGCAGGGTGTTCGCGAAGAGCACCATGTGGCCGGGGCAGTTCATCGGCTTGATCGCGAAGGTGTGATCGTCCTCCGGGATCAGGAACATGTTCTCGCGGAACTTCTCCCAGTGGCCCGAGCGTTCCCAGAGCACCTTGTCGAAGATCAACGGGGTCTTGACCTCGTTGTAGCCGCGCCGCGCGTTCTCGCGGCGACGCATCGCTTCGAGCTCGTTCCAGATCACCATCCCCTTCGGATGCCAGAACGGCGAGCCTGGCGAGACCTCCTCGAGGTGGAAGAGGTCGAGCCGCACGCCGAGCTTGCGATGGTCGCGCTTGCGCGCCTCCTCGAGCCGCTCGAGGTGGGCGTCGAGGTCGGCTTGTGAGTAGAACGCGGTGCCGTAGATGCGGGTCAGCTGTTTGTTGTGCTCGTCGCCGCGCCAGTACGCGCCGGCGAGGCCGGTCAGCTTGAACGCCTTGATCGGCTTCGAGGTCTGGAGGTGCGGGCCGCGGCAGAGGTCGACGAACTCGGCGCGGTCGCCGCCTTTCGCGGATTGCGAGTAGAGGGTGATCTCTCCCTCCGCGGTGTCGACGAGCTCGACCTTGTACGGCTCGTTCTCCTCGAGGAAGCGCTGGTGCGCCTCGGCGCGCGAGATCTCGCTGCGGTCGAAGGTGCGCCCCTCCTTCAGCTCGCGGCGCACCTCATCCTCGATCTTCTGGAGGTCGGACTCGGTGATCGGCTGGGGAAAGTCGAAGTCGTAGTAGAAGCCGTTCTCGATCGGGGGGCCGATCGCGACCTTGACGCCGGGGTACAGCCGTCGCACCGCTTCTGCGAGCAGGTGCGCTGCCGAGTGGCGAAGGACGTAGAGCGCGTCGGGGTCGGCGGTGTCGCGGACGGTGAGGATCTGGATGTGCGCGCCCTCGATCAGCGGCTCGCGGAGGTCTTGCACGCGCCCGTTGGCGCGGACGAGGACGGCTTGCTCGGCGAGCTTCGAGCCGATCGCGCGCGCGGCGTCGAGGCCGGTCGCCCCGCCTGCAAGTTCAATCTCTGAGTTGTCGGGTAGGACGACGTTCATGGAAGAAGACAAGAGTAATCACCCCCGGGAAGACGACAGGAACGAAGAGATCGACGAGTCGCCTGTTCCGGATCCCGAAGCCACGGGCAACGCGGCCAACGACGATCCCGGAGCGGATTAAGCCGTGCGCGGTCCGGCGACAATCGCCCGCGCACGGCAGCGCGTCAGCGTCGTCAGAGTCCGGAACGCGTACATCCCAGAACTGTAGCGCGGCCCCCCGCGCGTGTCCAAAGGCGGAGGGTTAAGGCCTCAAGCCGCCGCGGCCGGGCCTGACGCGTCCCGGGAGTGCCCCCGAATGGTGCCTGGCACCGTTTCTGGGGTGCGCGATCGGTTGTGGCGGAGGTGTGACTTTTCTTCCACAGTCTCGCGGGAGGCCCCTGGGCATGCGATTCTCGAGGTCCTGCGGGTGGGATGCCCGTCGTCGGTCTCGCGCTTCGGCTCGCGGCTGCTCGTACACCTTGGACATGGCTCGCGGTCTCCGCGTTCGGCCGCTGCTTTGTCGGTCACCCGCTCAGCCTGGGTTCGGGCTGCCGTGAAACACGCGGACGATCCACGCCCAACTGGCGCGGATCGACTCGGGCGGTTGTGCGAGGATCGCCCCGGTGGATTTCACGCTCTCCGACGAGCAGCAGCTGATCCGGGAGACGGCGCGCGCGTTCTGCGACAGCGAGATCGCCCCAAACGCTGCTGCCTGGGATCGCGCCGAGGCGATCGACCCCGCGATCGTCGGCAAGCTCGCAGGGCTCGGGTTCTTGACCGCTGCGCTGCCGGAGGAGCACGGCGGCATGGGTCTCGACATGGTCTCCTACGCCCTCGTCGTCGAGGAGATCGGGCGCGCGGACTCGAACGTTCGCGGGATCGTCTCGGTCTCGAACGGCCTCTACGGGAAGTCGGTCGCGCGCTGGGGTACCGCCGAGCAGAAAGCGCGTCTGCTGCCCGGCCTCGCCTCCGGCGCAGAGCTCGGCTGTTACGCGCTCACCGAGCCGGGCGCCGGCTCTGATCCGGGCGGGCTCGAGACACGCGCCGAGCGCGACGGTGGCGACTGGGTGCTGACCGGCCAGAAGATCTTCATCACGCTCGGCTCGTGGGCAGAGCATGCGCTCGTCTTCGCGCGCACCGGCGAGCCCGGCCCGCGCGGGATCACCTGCTTCGTCGTGCCGACGGACGCTGCCGGCTTCGAGGCGCGAGCGATCAAGGGCAAGCTCGGCCTCCGCGCGCAGGACACCGCCGAGCTCTTCCTCGACGGCGTGCGCGTCTCAGATGCGGACCGGCTCGGCGAGCTCGGAGCGGGCTTCAAGGTCGCGATGTCGGCGCTCGACCACGGGCGTATCTCACTCGGCGCCGGCTGCGTCGGGATCGCCCAGGGCTGCCTCGACGCGTCGGTCGCTTACACGAAGGAGCGCAAGCAGTTCGGCCGCCCCGTCGCGAGCTTTCAGCTCGTGCAGGAGCTGCTCGCCGACATCGCCGTCGAGACCGAGGCCGCACGCTTGCTCGTCTGGCGCGCCGCGGCGACCGCCGACCGCGGCGAGCGGCACACCGTCGAAGCCTCCTTCGCCAAGTACTTCGCGAGCGAGACCGCCGTGCGCGCCGCGAACGCGGCCGTCCAGGCGCACGGCGGATACGGGTACGTCGACGAGTACCCCGTCGGCAAGTACCTCCGCGATGCGCGCGTGACGACGCTCTACGAGGGCACGAGCCAGATCCAGAAGCTCCTGATCGGTCGCGCCCTCACCGGCGAGTCGGCATTTGCCTGAGCTGACCGCCCGCAACGCACACGAATGGACTGCGTGGCTCGACGAGCACCACACGAGCGAGTCCGAGGTCTGGCTCGTCTACTACAAGAAGGGCACCGGCAAGCCGTCCGTCGCGTGGGCGGAAGCGGTCGAGGTCGCGCTCCGCTTCGGCTGGATCGACGGGCTGATCAGCACGCTCGACGACGAGCGCTACAAGCAGCGGTGGACGCCGCGGCGCGCACGCAGCAAGTGGTCGCTCGTCAACAAGCAGATCTGCGAGCGCCTCATAGCAGCCGGCGAGCTGAGGCCGATGGGGCTCGCGGCGGTCGAGGCCGCGAAAGCGAGCGGCGAGTGGGATCGCGCCTACACGGTGCAGCGCCCCGCGCCGACACCGCCCGACCTGCGCGAGGCGCTGAAGAGCAACCCGGAAGCCAAGCTGCGCGCCCAGCGCATCAGCCGCACGAGACACGACCGCTGGATGGCATGGCTCGACGGCACCGAGGGGCGCACACGCACGCTGCGCATCAACCGCATCGTCAAAGCACTCGAGTCGCGCGACTATTCGGCGGTCGACGAAGCTGCCCGCAAAGTGCGCTGATTTCCTCTGACGCCCCCTTGCGGAACGTGGCCGTTTCGTCGTACTCTGCGGATCCCAGCAAGAGCGGAGCGCAAGTAGGTCGAAGCCCCGCCGAGCGACTCAGGACGCGCGCAAGCGCGAAGCGGGCCGGTTGGCGAGGTGGACGAAAGTGCACCGAGCTCGCAGGGACTTCGGAGGGCCCCGCAAGGGGCCTTCCGTCGTTTTACGCCTATCGCCTCAGGTGGAAGGGCGCGAGTCGCCACGCAGCCCAGTGCCAGTACCACGCCGGCAGCTTGTGCGGCGCCTGCGCGGGACGGGCGCCCTGCCCGTGTTGTGCGGCAAGCAGGCCCCATGCCCAACGAGGGAGGATTCGCGGCGTGTCGGTCGGGCGCTTGGTCGGCACGACGACGATCGGCGGCGACGGCTTGCCGAGGATTCCCGCACCGTCGACCGCGCGTACCCGATAGACGGTCTGGCTGCCGGCGTGGAACGCCCGCACCGTGACGCGGCGCGTCCTCGCGGGCAGGCTCGAGACCGGCGTGCCGTCGAGCAGCAGCTGGTACTGCCCGATCGTGCCGCTGTTGTCGGTCGCCGCACCCCACGAGAGCACCAGGGCGCCGCGGACGAAGTGCCCGGCGGTGGCAGCCGGCTGCGTCGGCGGCACCGTGTCCGGCAGGAGGCCGAAGAAGCCCGGCACGAGTGTCTGGATCTCGACCGTGCCGTCTGGGTCGATCGTGTACCCCGCATCGACACCGGGCGGCAGGGCCGCCGAAGCGAGGTGAACGAGCGGCTTCCAGGTGGCGCCGTCGATTGAGAGCGACGGCGCAAGCCCGCCGGTCGTCATCAACAAGTGGACGATCACGGGTGCCGCGAAACGGGCAACCGGCGTGGAGGTCTGTGAGTCGCTCGCCGTCAGCTGCACGCCGTACCCATTCGGGGCAGGCGCCTGCGTCGTCGGCGTCAGTGCGACGACGGCCGACGAGGTGAACGTTGCGGTCGACCACGTCGCCGTCGCCTTGCCGTCACCCGAACCGACCGAGCCGGCCGGAGGCTCGACTGGCGGCGGCGGAGGAGGCGGCGCGGCCGAGCCGCCGACGACAGCCCCATCGACGAAGTCCGAGTCGATGTTGATCGTGACACCGGCGTAGGTCTCCTTGTGACCGCCCTTGTACTGGTGGATGCGCTGATGGTTCGGCCAGAGGCTGTCGCTGACGTACGGATCGCCGAAGACTCCCTCGACGCCGTTCCAGTTCGCGATCCACGCGTTGTCCGGCTTCGCAGTGCCAAGGGCTGCGATATCCCTGATCGTCGACGCCGCGCTTCCGTACACGCCGGAGACGTAACCGAGCACGTGCAACTCGCTGTGCCACGCAGCGACGAACGACTGCACCGCCCTGGTGCACGCCGCGTCGTTCGCGTGGTAGCCCTCCATGTCGAAGTAGATCGGGCTCCCCGCCGGCAGCCCGAACTGCACAGCTTTCACTCCCGCGTCGTCGGCAGCGGCACGGCCCTGACTCGCGGACGCCGCGGCGACGGTCGAGAGCCGCTGCAGCCCCGTTTGCCCAACGCACGGCGCCTGCAGTCCGACGTACAGCGGAAGCAGGCTCCACCCCATCGACAACGTTGTCGCGACCCACGTTGCGGAGAGGTTCCCGTCCGCGCACGCGCGGTTCGTGCCACCGATGTAGATGCCGAGAGCGCGGTAGGGCGACGCCGTCCATGCCTTCAACGCCGCGACAGAGGGTGCGGTGCAGGCTTCGAAGCCGTAGCCCGTGTAGATGCCCGCGCGTGCGGTCTGCGGCGCCGCGGAACCGCCGGCTATGGCGATCGTGAGCGCTGCGACGAGCACGGCGGCGATGACCCCCATCGCCTTCACTCGGGCCAGATTGCCCTGCACTTGTGAGGAAATCGAGAAGATCAATCCGTCAGCGAAGTCGGCGCGTATCCCAGCGACCATGCCAATACGCAAAGAGAGGAGAATCATGCGCCGCACGCTCTTCGCCGCCGCAACGCTGGCGGTCGTCGCCCTGTCGACCAGCGCGACCGCGCTGGGTCAGACCCATGCCACCGCTCTGAAAGGAACGGTCGGGCCGGGCTTCACGATCAAGCTGACGAAGGCCGGGGCCTCGTTCAAGGCACTGCCCGCAGGCACGTACCGCATCACCGTCTCGGATCGCGCTGCGATCCACAACTTCGTGCTCGAGAAAGAGCATGGAGCCGAGCGCACGATCACCTCGGTCGGGTTCACCGGCACGAAGACCGTGACGATGAAGCTCACCAAGGGGACCTGGAAGTTCTACTGCGAGCCCCACAAGAGCGCGATGTTCGGCACGTTCACCGTCAAGTAGCCGCGGTCTCTTGCAACGGCGGGGCCCGCGTGCAACACTGATGTTGCATGAATGAATCCCCGCCGTTGCCGTTCTTTTCCGTCGAGGAGTCGATCCGCGCGGCGACGATCGTCGTGCTCCGCGAACGAGGCTGGGACGGCCTGACCCTCGAGCGGGTCGCGGAGGTCGCGGGCCGCGCGCGCTCGACCCTCTGGCGAAAGGGCCTGACGCTCGAGGTGCTGATCGGCGCGCTCACCGGCGAGCTCGAGCGCGACTTTCGAGCGTCGATGTACCCGATCCTCACCTCTGCGGGCACCGGCCTCGAACGGCTCGAACAGGGTCTCGTCGCGCTCTGCGCGCTCGCCGACCGGCACCTGCCGCTGCTGCTCGCAACCGACGAGGCGTTTCATCAGGAGCCGGCCCCGGGGCGGCCGCCCGACTATCTCCACCCATTCATCGCGTTCATCCGTGACGGCATTTCCGACGGCACGGTTGCCGCAGCCGGCGACATCGTCGAGGCGGCGGACGTCCTCTTCAACTCGGTCGCGTGGCCGTACGTGCACCTGCGTGGCCGCCACGAATGGACTGCCGAGCGGGCTACTGCGCGCGTCGTCGGGCTCGTCGTGCACGGCGTCGCTGCGACGGCGCAGCGTCCTTCCACGTCACGAAAGGAACGATCATGAGCCTGCCCTACGATGAACCGCTCGTCGCGCGTCCGCCTCCCGACCTACAGATCCCCGAGCCGCCCCGCCGCGGCGAGGATGGCGGCCCACCGTGCGCGATCTGCAACTTGTCGACGACACGCGCGCTCTGGTCGGACGAGCACTGGACGTTGCATCCGCCGGTCGGAGGGAGCCTGCTGGGTTCTGTGTGGATCGCGAGCAAAGCGCACTTCGATTCGTTCGAGGACATGCCGCCCGAGGTTGCCTCGAGCTTCGCGGGCGTCGTCGGCCGCGCCGAGCGCGCGATCCTGGCTCTCGGTGGCGTGGGGCGCGTGCACCTGTAC
>JACDGR010000255.1 GCA_013821525.1 Actinomycetota bacterium | reverse complement strand
CCGCGCCGCGAGATGCCCGTGCGTCCGGTGTGCCTTGATCAGTGCCATCGCGGCCGCAACGCCGCCGAGCAGTTGTGCATCGGGTTCAGCATCGGGGGGTTCAGCCGCGGCCGGAGCCGGGGCTGCCTGCGCCGTGGCCTGTGCGGGCGATGCTTCCGGCGGAGGGACCGTCGCGGCGGGCGTCCCGTTGCCGATGCCGGTGCCGGTGCCGTTCGCCGGTTGCGGGAGCGCACCCAGCAGGCGCGCGATCCCCGGATGGCTCGCGACCAGCTCGGAGTCTCCGCTCTCGAACAGCGCCCGCCACTCGGACGGCACCGCTTCGGGATTCTCGAGGTACTCGCCGAGCAGGGCGCGCGCGTAGCCGGCATTCAGGCCGTCGACGTCGTGCGTGCTCACCCCTGTGTTGTACCAGGGAGGGTGCTGCTGTCCTCTTTCGCCGCCGACGCGACTAGTAGAGCGGGTGGTGCGTGAGCACCTGGATCGCCGCGCCGACGACGAAGCAGATCCCGACCATCGCGAAGCCGAAGGCGATCAGCTTCTGCTGCCGCTTGCTCATCACCGTCGCGAAGAGCAGCAGGATCAGTGCAGCGGGCGCGAGGCGAAACGGCCGGTAGAGGAGCTCGAACCCACCGAGGAACACCGCCCCGGCGGCCATCAGACCGGCAATCGACTCGGCCGGGCTGCGTCCCTGAGCTGCGCGACCCTGACGTTCGCGTTCGGTCTCAGCGGCGGCCATCAGGGCGCGACTCTAGCTCGCCGTGCGTCATCCCGCCGACCGCGCTGCACGCCTGCGCCATCGCGCGTCCCGTGCGGGCCCTCGCGGCGCGGCCGATCGGGCTTGCGCCACGGGCGCCAGGTGGAGTACTCGCTGGGATCGACGCCCGGCTCGGGCTCTGCGCGAATCGCGTACCAGACGACGAGACCGAGGTAAACGATCGGGATCTTCAGGATCACGAGCATGAAGACCAGCTCCCAGGCGCCACTCGACATCCGGCAAGTGTACGAGACCTCGCGGGCGTCCGAGTTTCGTCCAGCGGACAGCATGCCGCCGTGTAAAGTCAGAGTCGGTGACCGCGCTCGCACGGACAATCCTTCGCCACCGCTGGACGGTGGTCGGAATCTGGCTCGTCCTGACCGTCTTCGGGGCGTTTTCCGCCGGTCAGGTGTCGAAGCGCTGGTTCGAGTCGTTCTCGATCCCCGGCTACTCCGCGTACGAGGCGAACCAGCGGACGATCAAGGCGATCGGCACCGGTGAGAACGCGCCGCTCGTGATCGTCGTCAAGGCGCCGGGCGACGTGACGAAGGCACCGGGCACGAAGGCAGCGCTCGACGCGGCGATCGGCGCGAACCCCGGGGCGCGCTCCAGCTCATTCTTCTCCACCGGAAACGACCTGTACGTCTCGAAGGATCGTCACACCACCTTCGCCGAGATCGTCCGGCCGGGGCTGCCGGGCTTCGGGTCGGATCCCGGGAGCGAACGCACGCAGCGGGCGCTCGACCGCTCGACGCACGCAGGCGTACAGGCGTACGTGACCGGTCGCGACCCGATCGAGCTCGCCGCTGACAAGGGCGCCTCGAACGGGCCCTCGATCCTCACCGAGACGCTGATCGGCGGATTGGGCGCGCTGATTATCTTGCTGTTCGTGTTCGGGACGTTGCCCGCAATCGCGATGCCTCTCGTCACGGCAATCGCGTCGATCCTGAACACGTTCACCCTCGTCTGGCTGCTCACCTACGTGACCAACGTGTCGATCATCGTCCAATTCCTGATCGCGCTGGTCGGCCTCGGCGTCTCGATCGACTACGCGCTGCTGATCATCTTCCGTTTCCGCGAGGAGCTGCGTCACGGTCAGCCGACGGAAGAAGCGATCGTCACGACCATGCAGCACGCGGGCCGCTCGGTGATCGTCTCCGGCTCGACCGTCGCGGTCGGGCTCGTCAGCATGGTGCTGCTGCCCCTGCCGTTCATCCGCTCGATCGGAATCGGTGGGATGCTGATCCCGGCCGTGTCGGTGCTCGCATCGATCACGCTGCTGCCTGCGATGCTCGCGCTACTCGGGCCGCGCATCAACCGGGCGCGCGTGATGCCGAAGCGCATCGTCGAGGGAAGCGACACGGCAAGCGGCTTCTGGGGCTGGTGGGCCGGCGTCGTCACGAAGCGTGCCGGCGTGACCGCGGCGATCGGAATCGTGATCGTTGCCGCGCTGCTCATCCCGGGCGTTCAGCTCAATCCGAGCGAGGCACTGGCGAAGGATCGCCCCGGCGGCGGGCCTGCGATCGAGGGCCGTACAGCGATCTACGACGCCGGCATCTCGGCCGGCGTCTTCAAGCCGTTCGAGGTGCTCGTCGAGGGCGCCCCGACCGAGGCGCAGCTCCAGACGATCACCGCTCGCCTTCGCTCGACTCCGGGTATCGACGGGGCGGTCGCCCCGACCGCCTGGCGCGGACACGGTGCAGCGGTGATCGAAGCGATCCCGAGTGACGACGGCGCCTCGAAGACGACGAAGCACACGATCTCCGCGCTGCAGCACGACGTGCTGCCTGCGGTCGCGAGCGCGACCGGGCTGCAGGTCACGCTCGGCGGCGTCTCCGCGGAGGATCAGGACTTCGTGCACGCCGTCTACGGCAACTTCCCCTACGTGCTGCTGTTCGTCGTGCTGCTCACCTATCTGCTGCTGGCGCGCGCGTTCCGGTCGCTGATCCTGCCGCTGAAGGCCGTGATCCTGAACCTGATCTCGCTCGGCGCCGCGTACGGCATCGTCGTCTTCATCTTCCAGTGGGGCCACGGCGCCCAGGCGATCTGGAACGTGCCGGCGACGAACGCGATCATCCCGTGGATCCCTTTGATGATCTTCGCGTTCCTCTACGGGCTCTCGATGGATTACGAGGTCTTCATGTTGACGCGCATGCGCGAGGCCTACGACGAATCGGGCGACACCACACAAGCGATCGCGCTTGGGCTTTCGCGAACCGGGAAGCTCGTGACGAGCGCCGCGCTCGTCCTCTGTCTCGCGTTTTTCATCCTTTCGACGAGTCCGGGCACCGACATCAAGCAATTCGGGATCGGCCTGTCTGCCGGCGTGATCTTCGACGCGACGGTGATCCGAGCGTTGCTCGTGCCGTCCCTGATGCAGCTACTCGGCCGCTGGAACTGGTGGTTCCCACGTCCGGTCGCCCGGTTGCTGCTTGCGGACTCGCCGCCCGAGCCCGCCTCCGCCGTCGACTGATCCCGATCCCCCGCGCAGCGCGGGAAGCTGCCCGTCGGTCGTGGGACGAAGCTCCACGGCCGGCGGGCATCGGTTCGGACGAGCGACGACTTACGGCGTCGCCGAGATCGGCGCGTGATCGACATGGCCGCTGTGCCGGTCGAGCACGACGAGCATGGTCGGAATTATTACGAGGATCAAGAGCACTCCGATCATCGCAAAGAGTAGGTGCCGCATCTGATCTGCTCCTAACCCGGCGTGATCGATCCCCAGAGGGTGTCACTGAAGTTGTAGCCGAGCAGTTTCGCGAGCGTCGTCGAGACGTTGGCGTGGGCTTCGAAGCTCCACGTTCTAAATCCGACTCCACCCGACGTCGTCCACCACGGCCCCGCGCTGCAGGCGCCGAAGCCGCTCGTGTCGCAGCCGTGTGCGAGAACGTTGACCGCCGTGAGCGTCCCGTTGTTCTTGCACCAGCTGACGACGAAGTAGTGCTTGAAGTACGAGTAGTACTGGATGCCACCCGACGCCCACCACGTGTTCTGCCAGCAGCCCGTTGAGCCGTACCCGCCCCCGTCACACGAGGCCGGGCCGCAGACCACGGGCGGCGGAGCGGGCTGACCCGCCGCAGCGAGTGCGGCCCCCGGTGCCGCGAGGGCGAAGATCAACCCGACGATGGTGCATACCTTGCGCATGTGCCTCCTTTGGTTGCCAGTGACGGCAACGGTACGGGGCAGTGCGCAACGTGTCTGTGCCACATCTGGAATGAAAGCGTGTCGATCGGCCCACAGTCGCGCAAGTGGCGGTTCGAGCCGTGTCCGAACCGGATTAGAGCGCGTCTAGCTCGTTACGCACCGGATCGAAATCGCTGTCGCCCGCGGCGAGCGAACGATAGGACGGCTCGAGCTCGACGGCGCGGCGGAGGTGCTCGACCGCTTGCGCGGAACGGCAGGCGAGCGACTCGTAACACGCCAGGTTGTAGAGCACGAGCGCGTCCTCGGCCCCCACGAGCGCGCGTCTCAACTCGTCGGCGCCGGTCGCGTACTCCCGGGCCTCGTAGTGCGCGTTGGCCCGCGCGAGCGCCTGCCAGACCTGCCAGATCCCGAGCAGCCGCCGCAGCTCGACGATCGGCTCCGCATGATCCTCGACGCGCAGGTCACACACCCGGTCGATGCCTTCGCGCGAGGCCGCCGCTGCGCCGACGCGCTCGACGACGAGCGCGGCCGATTGCTGACCACGCCGGTCGCCGCCCGCTGCCTGCCCGGCCTCGAGCGCCGCGACGAGCCGCTCGGCAAGCGAGCCGACCGTCTCCTCGAACGCGCGCGCCAGCTCGTCGACGACTGTGGGGCCGGCGAGGATGTTCCCCTGCACCGCGAAGCCCGCCCCGACCCGGTGCCCGGCCCACTCGAGGCACTCGGCCCCCGTGAAGGCAGCCGCGCGGCCGTCGGCCGTGACGATTCCGAGCTGCCGCGTCTCACGCCCTCCGTCGTCGGTCAGCACCGCGGCGAGCGCTTCTTCGGGCGTCGTCCCTGCCGCGAGTCGAACGAGGGCCTGCTCGCCGAAGGCTGCAACGCCCGCCGCCTGGGTTGCCACGGCACCGACGCCTGCCCGCGCCCAGGGGACGACAGAGCCGACCGAGAAGTACTTCGACTGCACGGCGCAGCCGACTTCGCCGGCGGCGAGGTCGGCGGCAACGATCGAGAAGGTTCCTCTGACGGCGCTAATGGGCGTGACGCTCCCGGTAGGCGCGCACCTTCTCACGATTCCCACAGCTCTGCATGGAGCACCAGGCCCGCGAGCGATTCTTTGCCTCGTCGAGGAATGCCCAGCGGCAGTCGGTCGCACGGCACGCCTTCATCCGCTCCCAGGTCCCGTCTGCCATCGCGGCGGCGACCTCGACGAGGATGCGCCCGATTGCACCCCGAACCCCACCGGCGCCCGGCGCGACCTCTGCACGGCCGGCCGCGAAGTGGAGCGACAGCTTCGCGCGGGAGGCGGCCGCATCGAGCGCCGTTGTGGCCGCCTCCACGTCCGCCTCAAGCCCGCTCTGCGCAGCCAGCAGGTCGCGGAGCGCCTCGCGCACGCCGATCGCCTCGAGGAGCTCGCCCCGGGTGGCGGCCTCGCCTGGGGCCAGCAATCCCCTCCCGGCCAGCCAGTCCGCAAGGGCAGCCG